>NZ_RAWQ01000071.1:0-41581 GCF_003668965.1 Corallococcus sp. AB030 | reverse complement strand
GGAGGTGGGCGGTGACTCCCGGGGGAGGGCAGGCGTCCCTACGTTGCCAGGACCATGAGCGAGCTGATGGACGAGTTGCTGCCCCAGCCGGGGGCGCATGGGTTCGACGGCGGCGACGAGACGCGCAAGCACGAGATGCAGGGCCCGTTCGAACTTCCACCGGGACCCGAGGGCTTCTCGTTCGCGCTCTATCAGTCCACGGGCGTGGGGCTGTCGCCCGGGCACCGGATGCACCTGTTGGAGAACAGCCAGGTCTTCGACCGGATGCTGGAGGACATCCGCGCGGCGAAGCACAGCGTGCACATGCTCGTCTACATCTGGCGGCCGTGCGAGCTGTCGGACCGGTTCGTGGAGGCGTTGATTGAACGCTCGCGCGCGGGTGTGCAGTGCCGCGTGGTGGTGGATCCGGTGGGAAGCGAGGAGACGACCGGGGACAAGGACTTTGATCAGCAGATTGAAAAGCGGCTGACGGACGCGGGCGTGGAGGTGCACTACTACCGGCTGCTGGCGGGCAAGGTGCTGGGGCGGCTGTTGAGCCGGTCGCACCAGAAGATCGTCGTGGTGGACGGGCGCGTCGCGTACACGGGCGGCTTCGGCATCTGGAAGGTGTGGGAAGGGGACGGGCTGAAGGAGGACAACTGGCGCGACACGCACATCCGGGTGGAGGGGCCGGAGGTGCGGCGCATCCAGGTGACGTTCTCCAAGCACTGGATTGAGTCGGGCGGAGGGTTCCTGCCGCGCGAGTGCTTCCCGGAGCTGAAGGCGGACGGAGGCGGGTGCGCGGCGTTCATCGACAGCGCCGGTCGGCTGGGCATCACCGAGGCGGAGCGGATGGTGCGGCTGGTGGTGGCCGCGGCGACGAAGCGGCTGTGGATCGCCAACGCGTACTTCACGCCGCCCAACGACATCCTGGAGCAGCTGGAGGTGAAGGTCCGGCAGGGCGTGGACGTGCGGGTGATGGGCCCGGGGCCGAAGCACGACGTGCCGGTGGTGAGAGCGTCGCAGCGGTCCACGTATGAGCGGCTGTTGGCTGCGGGGGTGCGCATCTGGGAGTACCAGCCGGCGATGCTGCACTCGAAGACGATGCTGGTGGATGACTGGCTGTGCGTCGTGGGCTCCACGAACCTGGATTCGCTGTCGCTCAACAAGTTGAGCGAAGGGTCGCTGGTGTTCGAGGACCGGGAGATCGCCGCGAAGTTGGAGGCGTGCTGGGAGAAGGACGTGCGGCACTCGAAGGAGATTTCGCTGGAGAACGGCGGCCGGACGAACCCATGGAGGAGGTTCGCGCGGCGGGCCACGCAGTGGGCGGGGCACGACCGGTAGTCGTCAGCGGTGGGAGGTGACGCCCTCCTGCCGGCAGTAGGGGAGCACGGGGCAGGTGGAGCACTTCGGGCGGGAGCCGGTGCACACGTGTTTGCCGAAGGGGACGAGGAGCCGGTTGAGCTCCACCCAGTAGGGGCGAGGGAGCACGGCTTCGAGCGCGGCGAGGGTGCGTTCCGGAGTGGAGGCCTTCACGTAGCCCCAGCGGTTGGTGACGCGGTGGACGTGGATGTCCACGCTGATGACCTCGTGGCCGCAAGCGATGCCGAGCGCCAGGTGCGCGCACTTGGGGCCCACGCCCTTGAAGGACTGGAGCACGTCCGGATCCGCGGGGAGCTGGCCCTGGAACTCGTCACGCGTGCGCACGGCGATGGCGTGGACCTGGTGGGCCTTGCCTTCGTGGAAGGTGACGGGGCGGATGAGGGCGTCGATTTCCGCCGGGGTGAGGCGCGAGAGGGCTTCGGGCGTGTGCGCGCGGCCGAGGAGGCGGAGGGACGCGGGGAGGCTGATTTCATCGAGCGTGCGGATGGAGAGGATGCACGCGATGAGCTGTTCGAAGAGGGAGCCGTGGCCTTTCGCGGCGAGCTCGAACATGGCGGCGTCCGCGAAGGAGCGGACCTCGTGGCGCACGCGGCGGAGGACCTCTTCGATGTCGAACGGGAGCTTGTCCGTGTCTGACGGAGCGGCGTGCGCGGTGCGGGCGCTCTGTGCACGCGGGGCGCGCCGTGGACCTGTCGTTGTGGACCGGGACTGCTTCTTGACCGCCATGCGGGCCTCCTGACCTGGGAAGTTGGGTCTGGAGGACGTGACTGGCCGGGCGCACTTGCCGGGCTGGTGGGCGGGCGGTCAGGCTGTAGGGCTGATGAGGCAACGTTCCCACTGGCGAGGTGCCATTTGCTGAAGCCTCATCACGTCCTGCTGCTGGTGTCGCTCGTGGCGGATGGTGGAAGCACGCCCTCTCAGCCCGATGCAGGGCCTCCTGCAAAGCCGGATGGGGGCGTCGTGGCCGGAGCTTCGGACGCAGGCATCCAGTGGCCCACGGACTTGCGCCCGCTCGCGACGTTGGATGGGCCCGCTGTCCTGGCGGCCCACGCCGCGCTCCAGCGTGTCCTCGCCAGCTTTCCCAAGCAGGACGCCGGGGCTTGTGAGTCGTCCGCCCGTTCGCTGGACCTAGTGGTGGGCCTGGAGGGAGGCGTCTACTTCGTCCGGGTCGACCGGCGGCTCGACCGTTGTGGATGGCCCGTGGGCAGTCAGCTGGAGTTCGACTGGTTCGAACTGTACGCGGTGTCGCCCGAGGGCAAGGTCCTTGGGCGACGCGCCGTCATGCCGTAGTGCTCAGGCTGGCGGGGTGAGGTTCATCGCGTACCAGCGGTCGCAGCCGAAGTGGCCGGTGCGGCCCATGGGGGCGCAGAGCGGTTCGAAGCCGACCTTGCGGTAGAGCTTCTGCGCTTGATCCATGCCCGCCAGCGTCTCCAGGTAGCACTGCCGGAAGCCGGCGCTTCGCGCGAAGTCCAGACAGTGTCTCAACAAGCGCTCGCCCACGCCGTGGCCCCGGGCCGTGGACAGGAAGTACATCTTGCGCAGCTCGCAGACGTCCGGCGCTCCTCCGTCCAGCGGCGCGATGCCCGCGCCTCCCACCACCTGGCCCCCATGCTCCACCACGAAATACACGTGCCGGGGACGGCTGTAGGCCGCGGTCATCGCGTCCACTTCCGGGTCGTGGATCGCGAACCCCGGGCCGTCCGCTCCGAACTCGGGCATCACCGCTCGGATGACCGCCGCCACTGCCGTGTCGTCCCGGGCCTCGATGGGCCTCAACGTCAGTTCCGTGCTCATGACCTCCACGGTCCCATGAGTCACGACCGCCGGCCAGCGGCGACGGGTGTGCACCTGTGCAGCGCCCTGCACAACCGCCACGCGCCCGACGCACCCCGGTGGATTTCAATCCTGCGCCTTTCCAGGGCATTCTCCGTGGCACGGTCGTTGTAGAGGGGGAAGTTCCATGTACTGTCCTGCCTGCCGGCAAGAACGCCTGGGAAGCGCGTCCCAGTGCGTCGTCTGTGGCAATCGTCTCGCCGCCCGCGCTCGCTCCCCCCTCGAGGCCGAGCTCGCGCATGTCCACTTCCTCCTGGACGAGGTGCGCCGCTGGGATGTCCACGACGTGCCGCCCATGGTCGGCCGCCGCCTCACCGAGCGCTACGAGCGCCAGGCCCGCGTCCTCCTCTCAGTCCTCACCGAGACGCCTATCGACGCGCTGACGTCCGCGCCCGTCGAGCTTCGCAACGAGGCCGTGACGCCTCCGACGATGGGAGAGGGCGCTGTCGCCCTCGGTCCCGTGACGCTTCCTACCGTGGAGGCGGCCGCAGATGAGATCCCCGTCGCGCAGGCCGCGAGCGCGGACTCCCAGGTGGCCGCCACCGCGAATGTCGTCGCGGATGACTCCGCTTCCGTTGTTCACGCTGCTGTCGTCGATGCCTCCGTCGCTCACGTTGCTGCTTCTGATGCCGCTGTCTCTGACACCGCCACTGCTTCTGACGCTGTCCCCGATGCCTCCGCGACTCCGGGTTCCACGGGCGCTTCGTTCCACTTCAACTCGCTCGACCTCATCGCGTGCCTGGGCATCGCCTCCCTGTCGGATGCCTCCGCGGCTCGCCGGTTGAACTCGGGCCGTACCTCCGCCGAGTCCCGCGCGCGGGCCGTCAACGAACAGCGGACTGCTCGCCAGTTGCCTCCGAACCCGGGCGAACCCTTCGTGGATCCGCCCGCTCCGAACAGCCGCACCGCCCGCATCGTCGAGGAGACCTCGACGTGGAGCCGCGTGTGGCGGCCGTTCCTCTACGAGAGCATCGCGTGGTTCATCGGCGCGTTCCTCATCCTCTCCGGCACGCTCTACTTCGTCTTCGAGTCCTGGGACGGGATGACGTCCGTCACCCGCTCGCTCACCGTCTTCCTCATGACCGTGGGCTACTCCGTCGGCTTCTCCGTGTGGGGCGGCTACCTCGCCCGCCGCGAGTCCCTGCGCAAGCTGGGCCGCATCCTCGGCCTCATCGGCTCCGCCGTGGCTCCGCTCGGTGGCGTCGCGCTGGGGCCCCTGGGCTTCGGTGAAGCGCTCCACCTCGACGGCGTGCGCCCCTTGCTGCTCGTGCCGCTCCTCTTCGCCTGGTCCGGCGTCGCCGCGTGGCTCGCCCGCAAGCCCATCGAGTCCTTCGACGCGCCCTCGCGCCCGTTCATCCAGCTGGGCCTCGTGGGCGCCACGCTCATCATGGGTCTGGCCCCCGTGGCCGCGCGCGTGGGCGTCACGGCGGTGTGGCTCAACACCCTGCCGTGCATCCTCTTCTTCCTGCTGTCGAGCAAGGCCACCGAGACCCCTCGCAAGGGTGGTGCGCTCACCTTCGCGCTCGCCGCGCCCCTGTTCCTCACCGCGATGTTCGCCATCCGGTTGCACCTGGCCCTGGGCGTCGCCGGAACCTCTGTTCCTCCTGGCACCTACGCGCCCTTCGCGGCGTTCCTGCTCGCCACCTGCCTGCGCTTCCGCACGCTCGATGAGAAGCGCGCCGCGGATCCGCTCGCGGTCGTCACCATCGCGCTCCAGGTGGCGTGCCTCGCGGGTGCCATCGTCGGCACCAAGCCCGCCTTCTTCTTCACCGCCGCCATCTTCACCGGCACGCTCGTGTCACTGTCGCGCGGCCCCCTGAATCGCCTGCCGTGGCTCTACCCGGCGTACGCGGGCGCCTACTTCAGCTATGCGTCCAGCGCGCAGTTGATCCCGCACGCGCTCACGCTCCTCATCAATGCCATCAAGACGCGCATGGGCTACCCGCCCGCGGCGCCGCTGCCCTTGCAGTACGGCGCGCTGACGGCCGTCCCGTTCGTGCTCGCGGGCCTGGTGCTCGCGTTCTTCGCCCAGAGGCGCGGCGAGCGCACCGGTGACGCTCGCTCCCTGGGACTCGCGGACGTGCTCCTGCGCTGCACCACCTGGGCCGCGCCCGCGTTCGTCATCTACTCCCACCTGGGTCCCGACTCGCGGCCCTCCTTCTTCGCCACGCTCGCCCTGGCCGCGATGTCCCTGGGCGCGGGCCTGCTGTTCAAGCGCTTCCCGCTGACCGCCGTGGGCGCGGTGCTCTTCGGCCTGCTGCCCTACAGCGCCTTCCGCCTCTACGGCGCGGCCCCCGCGGCCGTCGTGTCCGGCATCCTCGCCCTGGGCCTCGCGGGCCTCACGTGGCGGCTCACGGACGAGCGCACGCGGCGCTTCATCTCCGCCGTGGCCGGTGTCATCGCGACGTGCGGGTTCGCCATCGCGCTGGGCATCACTCCCGTCGCCGCGCCCGTCGTGGGCATGACGCTGGGGGCCGCGGGCGTCCTGCTGGCCGCGTACCGGCTGCGCGACGAGAACTTCCTGGCCTACGGCGCCTTCCTCGCGGGCGCCATCCTGCCGAAGCTGGCCGCGGCCCACTCCACGCAGGCGCTGGTCGCCGCGATGGTGGGCGGCGCGCTGGTGCTGGCGCTCCTGGGCGAGCGCGGCGGCCTGCTCAAGCGGTTCGGCGTGCCGGGCCTCCTGTTCGCGGGGCTCGCGGTGGTGTGGGGCCTGACCGAGCAGGTCTTCATGGGCCCCGTGCTCCTCACCGCCGCCGCGACGGTGGCGGTGGCCTCCCGCTCCTTCCCCGGCGTCCGTCCGTTCGCGGTCGTGCTCGTGGGCTTCGCGCTCCTGCCGGACGTGCCGCACGCCTACACCGCGTGGGGGCTGTCGCCGGGGCTCTCGCTGGTGCTGCTCGTCACCGGATCGCTCGTGGGCTCCATCGTCGCCGCGCGCAAGGGCAAGAGCGCGAGCACCACCACCGCGGGCATCCTCGCGCTCATCCTGCCGCTGTTGCCGGTGGCCCTGGGCCGCTCCAGTGATCAGTCCCTGTTCCTGATGGGCGCTGCGCTGGCGGCGCTCTTCACCGCCCGCACGCTGCCCGTGACGTTGGGGCTGATGCTGGCCTCCATCGAGGCCGTCTTCGCGCTGCACTCGTCCGGCCCGCTGGCCCTGTTGGGGCTCGCCACGTTCCTCAGCGTCCTGGCCCTCCTGGAGGACGTGCCCGCGGTGCGGCGCATCGCCGCGGGTGGCGAGTCCTTCCGCATCGTCGCCACGCTGGGCGCGATGGTGGTGCTGGCGGACGCCTCCTTGTCGTGGGACGGGCACGCGCTGTCGCAGATGCGCGGCGCCACGCAGCTCGCGCTCATGGGTCCGGCGCTGCTGCCGCTGTTGTGGACGCGCTCGCTGCACCGGCCCTTCGCCGCGGCGCTGATGGTGCCCTACGGTGTGGTGACCCTGATGGCCTGGCACCCTCCCTTCGCGTGGACCGCGCTGCTGCCGCTGTTCCCGCTGCTGGTGGTGCGCGTCGTGGAGCACGTGCCGGCCGTCTCCTCGCTGCTCCTGCGCTCGCGGGAAGAGGGCCCGCGCCACGAGCTGTCGATGTGCATGCAGGTGGCGCTCGCGTGCCTGGGCGGACTGGCGCTGCTGGTTCCGGAACAGGAAATGAGCCAGCGCACGGCCCTCTTCTGCGCCATCGCGCTGGTGCCCATGACGGGCCCGCTGCCTTCTGTCCGCGTCATCGCCGCGTCCCTGCTGCTGATGTTCATTCCGGAGGCGCGGCCCTGGGCCACGGGCCTGCTGTTGGCCCTGGCGCTGGCGGACCACCACGCGCCCCAGGCCCTGGTCTCCTTCTTCCGCGTCCCGCGTGACACGGCGCTGCGTGCTTCCGCCACGGGCTCGGCCCTGGCGATCGCGGCGATGTCCACGCTGGTGTCGCCGACCCCTGGCTCTCTGTCGGTGCTGGGGGCGGTGGTGCTGCTGTCCGCGTTCCTGCTGTCGCAGCGCTGGTTGCTCACGGCGGCGGTGGCGGTGTTCGCGCTCGCGCCGCTGGGCCAGACGGACGTCTTCTCGCTGGGCCAGTGGCGTCCGGAAGGCGGCCTGCTCGTCGCGGCCGTGGGTCTGGCCTCCGCGCTGCTGTCCGCGCTGTGCCAGTCCGGCGCCGTGCAGCGCACGCTGACGAACGTCACCGCGCGCCTGACCCCCGGAATCGAGGGCACCTGGAGCGAGCCGCTGTGGGCCGGCGGCGCCGGCACCGTGGCGCTGCTCGTGGGCCTGCGGCTGCTGGACGCGGGGCCGGGCGAGCTGCCCCTGTCCGTGGCGCTGGTCGCGGGCGCCGCGTCGCTGACGCTGATGGTGACGCGCGAGCGGCTGATGATGAACGCCGCCACGGCGCTGCTGGGCCTGGTGCTGGTCGCCGCCGTGCCGCCGCTGTGGGCGCCCGCGGTGGTGGCGGGCACGGGCCTGCTGCTGGCCGTCGTCGGCTTCGCGCTGGACAAGCGCGGCGTGGCGGTGGGCGCGGCGCTGCACAACGGTGGCGCGGTGCTGGCGCTGCTGTCACTCGCGGGCCTGCGTTCGCTTACGCACCCGGGCATGCCGCTGTGCGTGTTCTTCGCGTGGGCCACGGCGTGGGTGGTGGTGCTGCGCCGCCGCGACCGCGAGTGGGTGGGGTGGCTGGCGTCCCTCTTCGCCGTGCACGCCTTCCTCCTGAACTACGGCGCGACGCACTCCACTGGCCGGGGCGCGCAGTTCCTCCTCCCGTACTTCGGCGCGGCGACGTCGCTGCTCGCCACGCTGGTGCTGTCCGTGGCGGGCAAGGCGGTGCGCGGGCGCATGGGACGGGCGTTCTCCATCATCGCGCTCACGGAGGTGCTGTTCGCGGTGCTGGCGGTGCGCCTGCCGGGCGGCGCGGCGCGCGAGGCGTGGGTGGCGTGCGGCGGGCTGGTGTTCCTGCTGTTCGCCCTGGTGCGCCACGCGGCGCGCGAGGAGGACGAAGGCGCGGCGTGGCTCGCGCAGGCGGCGGTGGCGATGGGCTACTTCTGCGTGCGCTTCATCGGCCTGAACGCGCGCCCCGACGCCGCGGACAGCCTGGTGTCCATCATGGGCGGCGCGGCCTTCATCGGCCTGTACCTCTTCGTGCGGCGCGAGGGCTCGGGCCTCAAGGCCTTCCGCCGTCCCGCAGTGGCGGGCGCGTGGCTCTTCCCGCTGGCGGGCCTGTTGACGGTGCCGTGGAGCCAGCCGTTCATCGCGGTGGCGCTGCTCGTGGGCTACGCGGCGCACTTCGCGGCGCTCGGGGCGTTCACGAAGCAGAGGGGCCTCGCGTCGACGATGTCCGTCGCCGCCTTCAACACGGCGCTGTACCTCGTGTGGCTGGGCACCGGTTCCGGCGAGCCGCAGTACTACGTCATCCCCGCGGGCCTCTCCCTGCTCCTGCTCCTGCGCGTCTTCCGCAAGAGCCTGTCGCGGGACGCCTACGCGCAGCTGCGCGCCATGGCAGTGACGGGCATCTACGTGGCCGGCGCGTGGAAGCCGCTGCTCTTCAACGACGGCGGGGCGATGCTCCTGTGCGTGTTCCTCTGCCTGGTGGGCGTGGGGGCGGGCATCGCGCTGCGGATCCGCTCCTACGTGTACCTGGGCTCGGCGTTCCTGGTGACAGCGGTGGCCGCCAACCTGGTGCGCTTCGGCATGCGCGACCACCGCATCGGCGCCCTGTTCCTGTCGATGCTGGGCCTGCTCGTGGTGGGTTTCATGGTGGTGCTCAGCGCCCACCGCGCCACCCTGCTCCAGAAGTACGGGCGGGTGCGCGACCTGCTCGCGACCTGGGAGGGATGATCGCTGTTTGACGTAAAACGATTCCGGGGTTGAATGCGCCCGCTTTCACCCCCGGAGGACTTGTTGCTGCTGCGCCGTTCGTCGCTCGTCATCCTGATGTCGCTGGGCTGCCTGGTGGGTTGTGCGCACGTCCCGGACGCCGCGCCTCGCATGGCGGTGGAACTTCCGGTCTCGGCCGTCACCCGCTCCCCCGTAGTTGAAGCGCCAAGGGGTACAGCGGTGGGCGCGGAGGGCGCACTGGGCGTGAAGGCCGAAGCGCCTCCGCCGCTGGCCTTCGTGACGCCGGAGGGCAGCGCGGGACTGGCTGCGCTGCTGGAGGCGGATCCGCACCCGGTGCCGGAGGAGGCGGGCGTCATCGCGGCGGCGCTGGAGGCCGCGGCGCTCTTCACCGGTCCCACGCAGGGGCCGGGCGGCTTCTGGGACGAGTTGCTGCCGCCGCCGTCGAAGCTGGCGCGCGGCATCGTGGCGCGCGCGGCGCAGCTGGTGGGCGCGCGGCGGTTGGACCGCTCGGTGCCCAATGATTGTTCGGGGCTGGTGCGGTTGGCGTACCTGCAGGCCGGCATCGACCTGGTGGCGCACGGCTTCCTCGCGGGCGAGAACGCGGTGACGGGCATCTTCCGTCGCGCGCAGGCGGCGGGCGCGGTGCACCGGCTGAACCCGCGTCCGGGCGACCTGGCGTTCTTCAAGGAGACGTACGACCGCAACCGCGACGGCAAGCGCAACGACGGCATGACGCACATCGCGGTCGTGGAGAGCGTGGCGCCGGACGGCACCGTGACGTTCATCCACCGCGGGGGCAAGGGCGTGGCGCGCAGCCACATGAACCTGGCGCGCCCCACGGTGCACAAGCTGAACTCCGGTGCGCTGCTTAACGACTTCATCCGACCGGCGAGCAAGGGGATGCGCGCGTACCTCGCGGGTGAGCTGTTCGTCGCGTTCGCTTCACCTGGAGGTTTGTAGTCTCACGGCAGTCGCAGGGGACGCACGGCGCGCACGTTTGAATTGATGCGCGGGTGTGGCGTCATCCCTCGCATGAGACTGCCCCTGCTCCTGGGAAGCCTGTTGCTGTCGTCCGGCTGCATCGTGGCGGAGACGCGTCCTTCGCGTCCGCATCCGAGGCCGCCACCGCCCTCACGCCCCGTGGCGATGAACTACGACGAAGCCGTGCGGCGCGGGTTCGACCAGTGCCGCTCGCGCGGCTACCGCTGCGACCTGCAGGAGGCGCACCTCACCGGCAACAACGTGTGGAAGGTGAAGTTCCGCGTGGATGGCCGGGGCGAGAAGGGCCACCTGCACCTGGACTACGACGCGTACTCGCGCAACCTCATCAAGGTGAACGACAAGGTGAAGGGCAAGGGCCGCGATTGGGATGACGACTGGGACGGCCCGGGGCGTGGCAAGAAGAAGGGCCACGCGCACCGGGACGACTGAAGCACCGCGTGTTTCAGCGCTTCAGCAGGGCTTCGGTGTGGTCGAGCAGCTCCGGTCCGCCGGGCTGCTCATGGCCGGGGATGATGACGCGAGCGTTGGGGAAGTGCTCACGCTCGCGCTGGAGACTCGACGGCCACGCGGCGACGTCCGCGTCCTCCAGGTTGCCCAGGCTCTTGGCGTGGGCGTCCTTGATGAAGCAGCCGCCATAGAGGATGCCTGACGCCGGGTGCATGACGACGAGGTTGTCGGGCGAGTGGCCCGCGCCGGGGAAGAACACCGACAGCGGTCCGAAGTCCTGCGCATCCGCCAGCCGCCGCGAGGGAACGGGGTTGCCCTGCTTGCCCGCACGGAGCGCGGTGTCCTCGCGAGCGTGGACGGGGATGCCCTGCGCGTCGAGCGTGGGGATGCCGCCAGTCCGGTCGAGGTGGAAGTGCGTCACCACCGCGGCGCGCACCGGATGGTGGAGCGTGTCGCGGGCCCAGGTGAGCAGCGCTTGTGAGTGCTCGGGCGTCCAGCCGGTGTCGACGAGGATGGACGCGTCACCGTCCTCCACGAGGAGCCCGTTCGCGGTCACACCCGCCCAGTCCCCGCTCGCTTCCGTGACATGCATCCACACGCCAGGCGCCATGCGCCGCACACGCACGTCCTTCGCGAGCACGAACTCCTCCTGGGAATGGGGAGGAGGCACGGAGGGCGTGGAGGCACAGGCCGTGAGGAGGAGCAGGAGAGGGCCGCAGCGCAGTGGATTCATGAGGCTCCAGAAAGGGGAACGCATGGGAGGCCCGCCGCGAGTGCAAGATGGATGCACAGCGGATTCGCGGGGATCGCGTGGCCCGCGTGCCACACGCGCGTCCGCGGAGCCACGCCGGGCTCAGGGCGCGGACTTCTTCTTCAGGTCTTCAATGGCCCGATTGAACGTCTGCGGGTTGCAGGCCTTGCCGCCGGGAGGGTTTCCCGCCGCGCGCGTGAGGGCGGGCAGGGCGGCCGCGTTGCCCAGGCTCGCCAGTCGCAACGCTGCTTTCGTGCGCACGCCGCAGTCGCTGGACTCCAACGACGTGGAGTAGAGCCCCACCAGGTCCAGGCCCGAGTTGTCCTTCGAGTCCAGATAGCGCAGCGCTCCCCACTGCTTCGTCGAGGGAGTCCCTTTGGCCAGGGACTCGAGCTGGGAACGCACCGTCGTGGCGGGCAACGCCTCCAGGGCCCTGCGCGCGGAGAGGTCCTTCTCGTTGTCCCCGAAGTCCTCGGCCAGTCCGTCCAGGAGCTGCATCTCCGGAGCCTCCCGGCCTGCCTTGTCCAGGCCCAGGATGAGGGCGTGCTCCTCGTTGTGCGCGCCCACCGCGTGCTTAGCCAACGCGCGCAGCCGCGCCGTCGCCGCGTCCTTTGGCACGCCTGGCGCGTCCAGACGCTGGAGTGCTTCCTTGGGCTTGCCGTCCTTCAGCAACCCACGCGCCTGCACCAGCGGATCATTCGCGTGCACCGTCCAGGCCGCACCCGCCAGGACCAGCACCAGCGCTCCCGCGACGCCAGCTTGCACGAGCGGACGTTGCCGCAAGAGGGCCGCACCCTCGCGTGCCTTCGAGACCAGCCCAGCCAGTGGTGACACTTTCGCCCCGGAGCCGGGGATGCCCAGCGCCACGCCGAACGGCGAGCCCTCCGTCGCGCGCGTCACCCGGTACAGCTGCACCTTCTCATCGCGTCCGGGCAGGGGAATGGTGCCGCAGGGCTCGGCGGCGGCCTCGGCGCGGTTTCGCACCATGTTCACGGCTTCGGTGAAGGTCACCTCGTCCGCGGCGGCCACGTGCTCCACCGCCTTCACGACCTCCATCGGCTCGCCGAGCACCGAGTCGTTCGTCACCAGCACCTCGCCCGCGTGCAGGCACACGCGGACGTGGAGCTGGTGCTCTTGCGGCACCGTCTGGTTGTAGCGCCACAGCGCCTGCTGCATCGCCATGCCGCAGCGGATGGAGGCGCTGGGGGCCCGGAAGATCGCGACCAGTGCGTCTCCGCGCTTCTGCACCAGCTTTCCGTCGTGCTCGCGCACCAGCGGCGTCAGCAGCCGGTCGTGCGTGTCCAGCATCCGCGCGTTCTCCTCGTGCGTCTGCCGGCTCATCCGGTCGGTGAAGCCCTGGATGTCGGTGAGCATCACCGTCACGTTCTGCGCCTTCGTCACCACCGCGCCGCCCGTCACCGCTCCCAGCGGGCCCGTCAGCCGGCCCGTCATGCCGAACGCCGCCGTGCCCGTGCGCGGCGCGGTCTGCACCGGGGGCGCCGTGACCGGAGGCGCAGCCTGCGCCACGCCGAACGCCGACGTGCCGGAGCCCGGGCCCGCGGGCGCGGGATTCACGCCGAACGCCGCCGTGCCCGAACTCGGGCCGGCCGGTGCCGCCGGGTTCAATCCGAAGGCGGACGTGCCGGCGGAGGGCGTCGCGTTCGCGTGGACGATGGGCGTGCCCTGGCTGGGGGTGAACGCCATCAGCGCCGCGTGCGCCAGGCCCAGCGCTTCCGCCAGCTCGTTCGCCGTCTGCGGGCGCTTCGCCGGGTCCTTGTCCAACAGCCGCATCACCAGCGACAGCAGCCCCACGTAGCGCGACAGCTGCGGCGCCGCGCGATCCAGCTGCAGCGGCGCGTGCGAGGCGTGCTGCGACAGGAAGTGGCGCGGTGAAGGTCCGTCGAACGGCAGCCGCCCGGACAGCACGCGGTAGGCCAGCACCCCGAAGGAGTACAGGTCGCTGCGCGTGTCCACCTTCGCGCCCACGGCCTGCTCCGGAGACAGGTACTCCGGCGTGCCCAGCACCACGCCCACCTGGCTGAGCGCGCTGCCCGCCTCCGGCTCCACCAGCCGAGCGATGCCGAAGTCCAGCAGCCGCGCCTGTTCCCCGCGCGCGGACGGGGAGATGAGGACGTTCTCCGGCTTCAGGTCGCGGTGGATGATGCCCTTGTCGTGGATGGCGGCCAGCCCTTCCGCCAACTGCTGGAGCAGCGCCAGCGCGCGGGGGGCGAGCAGCGGGCCGCCCTGGAGCGCGTCGTAGAGGCTCTGCCCCTCCACGAACTCCATGACGAGGCACGCGGCGTCGCCGGACTGGCCGAAGTCCACGATGCGCACCACCGCCGGGTGCTCCACGGCGGAGAGCAGGCGCGCTTCGCGTTTGAAGCGCTCGGCCATGCCGGCCTGGGCGTGCAAGTCGTGGTGCAGGACCTTGATGGCGACCTTGCGGCCCAGGGAGACCTGCTCACCCAGGTACACCTCACCCATGCCCCCGGAGCCCAGGGGCTTGAGAACCCGGAATCGACCGTCGAGGACCAGTGCGTCGGGGGCCAGCACGGCGCGGCATATTGCACGGCTTCCGCTTTGGGCGCATGACGTTCCTCCTGGACGGAATCACCTGGGAAACGCCTGGGTACGCCATGCCCCGCCGCCTGCCGTCCTACCGAGGGTTTGCCTAAAAATTCCAGGGCTTAGGGGTCATGGTAGCCTCCCCAGCCTCCTCCGATGGCCACCGATAGCGAGTCCCCCAAGCCCGTCGCGCCTGCTTCAGGCGCCGCCCCCGAGCTTCGCCTGTTGGATCGGCGTGCGTTCGTGGGCTTTCCGGCATTGGAGGTCCAGCCCGGGCTGCGCATCGCCGACTTCGCGCTCCAGATTCCGGACGTCAGCTTCCCGTTCAACGTCAGCGCGGGCGCCACGCGCTACCAGCGCAAGAAGCTGCTCTTCGGCTTCCTGGAGCTGACGGTCGACGCGGACCTGGTCACGCGCAAGGTGGCGGAGCTGGCCGGGCGGCTCGTGGGCATCGAGGAGCTGCGGCTGCACTTCCGCCCCGGCTACCTGGAGGGCCAGGGCCGGCTGCCGGCGCCGGAGCGCACGCCGTTCACGTTCAAGATCGCCTTCGACGCGGACGGGGACCGGCTGGCCGTCTACGTCTACGACGTGCGGCTGTATGGCTTCTCCGCCACGCCGTCGGTGCAGCTGCCGGGCCTGTTGTCGGAGGCCGTGGGCGCGCTGGGTCTGCTGCCGGACGTGGAGGTTCGAGGCGCCACCGGCTTCTCCACTCGCGTGCTGCCCTCGCTGTGCGAGCTGGCCTCGCTGAGCCGGGGCTACAAGGTGCCCACGCTGGACACCGCTCGCCTGTCCGCGGCGGAGGTCTCCAGCACCGGTCTGCGCCTGCGCTTCGCCGCCGGAGGGCTGCCGCCGCCCGCCGCTCCGGACGAGGAGCTGATGCTGGCGCTGGAGGGCGCTCGGGCTTTCGCGGACGCGGAAGGTCTGGTCGCGCAGGGGCGGCTCGCGGAGGCTCGGCAGGCGTACCTCCAGGCCGGTGACGCGCAGGACGCGCACCCGTTCGCGGCGGAGCGGTTGCTGGCGCTGCTCGTCGCGGATCCGCAGGCGCATGACCTGGCCCTGGACGTGGCGGCCACGCTGTCTCGCCGACGCGACCGCAGCCCCGCGGCGCTGTGGGGCGAGGCCGTGGTGCGCGAGCGCCGGGGCGAGGGTGCCCGCGCGGCGGAGCGCTACCTGGCGCTGTGCGCGCTGGCCCGTCGTACTTCGGAAGAGGCCGCTGCGTTCTTCGCCGCCGAGGCCGCCGCGCGCTCCTCGCGCGACACCGCGCCGCAGGTGGCGGTGAAGGCACTGCATGAGCTGTTGGGCCTCAAGCCGGACCACCTGCCGTCGTTGAAGGCACTGGCTCGCGCGTCGGATCAGGCGCGCGACCGGGCTGGCGCGGTGCGGGCGTACCGGCGGCTCGCGGCCCTGGCTCGCGATCCGTTGGAGGCCGCGGACGCGCACGTGCATCTGGCGCGGCTGTGCGCTCAGACGGAGGACGACATCGCGGGGGCCCGGCTGCACTGCGAGGCCGCGCTGCGTTTGTCGCCGGACCAGCCGGACGCGCTGCTGCTGTTGGGCGAGCTGTGCCACCGCGGCGGTGAGCACCTGCGCGCGCTGAAGGCGCTGGACCGGCTGCGCGAAGTGTCCATGGCGCGCCATGAGCTGGACCGCGTGGGACAGGCGGACCTGCTCGCGGGCCGGGTGTGGGAAGAGGGCCTGAAGCAGCCGGAGAACGCGCTGCTGCGCTACCGCGAGGCCGTGTCGCTGCTGCCCGGTGAGCCGGAGCCGCTGTTCGCCTCCGCGCGCGTAGCCGAAGGACTGGGCCGGTTGCAGGAGGCCCTGAGCGGCTACCAGCAGGCGCTGGAGCTGGCAGGGCCGGCTCCGCGTTCGGAGAGCGTGCGTCATGCAGCGCACGAGAGTCACCACGCGCTGGCGCGCCTGTCGCGCACGAAGCTGGGCGACCCTGCGCGGGCGCGTGAGCACCTGGAAGCGGCGCTCGCGTTGGATCCTCGCGACGCGGTCGCGCTGGAAGAACTGATTCCGTACTTCCGCGTCACCGGCCGCTCGCAGGAGCTGGCCGAGGCGCTGGAGAAGGCCGCCGCCCTCAAGGAAGAGCCGAAGGCCCGCGCCGCGCTGTGGGCCGAAGCGGGCGAGCTGTACCGGGGCAAGCTCCAGCTGGCGGACAAGGCCGACAAGCTTCTCACGCTCGCGCTGGAGGCGGACGGCGACCACCGGCCCGCGCTGGAGTCGCTGCTCGCGCTGGCCGAGGCCCGCCGCGACGGCGCGCAGCTCACCCGCTGCCTCGCGGCGCTGGCGCGGCTGACGACGGAGCCGAAGGAGCGGGCGCAGAAGTACCGACGCCTCGCGGTGGCCGCGCGCGACCTGGCGTTCGATCTGGATCTCGCCGTTCACGCGTTGCAGGAGGTGCTGCGCGCGGAGCCGGACGACCTGCCGGCGCTGGGCGAGCTGTGCGCGTTGCAGCGCAAGCGCTCCGACCTGGCGGGGCTCGCCACCGCGCTGGAGGACCGCGCGCGGGTGGCGGAAGCGCAGGGTGACAAGCGGCTGGCGGCGGCGGCGCTGCGCGAACTGGCTGGCGTGCTGGAGGCGCGGCTGGGTCGCGTGGGCGACGCGCTGGTGGCGCTGGAGAAGGCCGCGCGGCTCGCTCCGGACGCGGCGGTGCTGCTGGACCTGGCGGACCTGAGCCTGCGCTGCGAGCGGCCCGAGCACGCCCGGCGCGCGCTGGAGTCGCTGCTGGCCACGCTGCCGCGCACCGCGGCGCCGGAGAAGCTGGCGGACGTGCGCGCTCGGCTGGGTCGTGCGTGCGAGCTGCTGGGTGACCGCGAGGGCGCCATCGCCGCGTACGCGCAGGCGTTCCCGCTGCGGCGGCTGGACGACGTGCTCGCCACTCGGCTGGAGGCCCTCTACACGGAGGCCGGTGAGACGCAGGCGCTGGCCGAGCTGTGGGCCACGCGCGCGCAGGCGCTGGCGGGCGCGGACCGGGCGGAGGAGGCGGCGCCGCTGTTCCTCCAGAGCGCTCGTGCCCTGTTGGAGCGTGGAGAGAAGGCCGCCGCGCTGATGCGCCTGGCCTCCGCGTTGGAAGCGAGCCCCGAGGGGCCGCTCGCCGCGGAGGTACTGGAGGCCCTGGCCGAGCTGGAGCTGGAGCGCGGCGAGAAGCTGGAGGCGGCGCGGCTGTACGCGCGGCGGGCTACGCTGGTGCCGGATGCCCGGGCGGGCTCGAAGCTGCTCTTCCGTGCGTCGCTGCTGGCCGCCGGCACGAGCCGCGAAGAGGCCTTCCTCGCCGAGGCGCTGGAGCGCGACGCGACGTTCGCGCCCGCGCGCATCCGCCGGGGCGAGCTGCGGCTGGCCACGGATGCTCGCGCCGCGCTGGAGGACTTCGAAGCGGTGCTGGCACTGCCTCCCGCGGACGTGGATGCCCCGCGCGAAGCGGAGCGCGTGGCCCTCACGCGCAAGGCCGCCACCGCCGCCGTGCGCGCGAACCGCACGGACGCGGCGCGGCGCCTGCTCGCGGAATTCTGCGCGCGCACGCCGGAGGACCTGGACGCGCGGCTGGAGCTGGCCGCGCTGCACCGCAAGGCCGGTGCCCGCGAGGCCCTGGCGGACCTGCTGGTGGAGCTGTGGCCGCGCCTCTCCGGAGACGCCCGTCGTCAGGCCCGCCGTGAGCTGGCCGAGCTGTGCCTCGCCCTGGGCCGCGCGAGCGCCTCGGCGGATTCGCTGCGCAGCCTGTTGGCGGAGGAGCCGCAGGACGCGTGGGCGGCGCAGGCGCTGCTGGAGCTGCTGCCTCCGCCCGGTACGGGCACGCTGGAAGAAGAGTCCGAGCGGCTGGAGCTGCTGGGCACGCTGGTGTCCGCGGCGTCGGGTGAAGCCCGCGCCGAACTGCTCGCGCGCCGGGCCATGCTGCACCGGAGCGCCGGCCGCACGGGTCCCGCGCGCGACGACTGCGCTCAGGCCGCGAAGCTGTCGCGCCGGCCCGCGCCGCTGCTGCTGATGCTGGCGGAGCTGGCGCGCGAAGCGTCGGACGCGCCCGCCGAGCTGGATGCGTGGCGCCGCGCCGTGGCCGCCGATGCCACCCTGGGCGCTCGTGCCCGGGAGCGGCTGCTGGCCCTGGCCACGGTGCTGCTGGAGAAGGACGAGCGCGCCTCCGCTGGAGACGCGCTCCGTGCCGCCATCTCGCTGGAGCCGCCCGCCGACGCGCGGTGCGATGCCTTCTTCCAGCTCGCCGAGCTGGCCCGCCGCGACGGCAATCCCGCGGACGAAGCCGCCGCGCTGGCCGAGGCCGCGCGCCAGGGGCCCATCGCCCGCCGCGTGGAAGCGCTCCTGATGCGCGCCGCGCTGCTCGAAGGCCAGGGGGACCGCGAGGCCTCCGCGCGCGACCTGGAAGCCGCGCTCGGCCTGGCACCGCGCCACGAGGAGGCCACGCTCGCGTTGCAGCGCGTGCTGCGCGACCTGGAGGACTGGGCCCGGCTCGCGGAGTTGCTCGCCGCCGAGGCGCCCCATGCTCCGCCCGCCGCCGCCGCGTCCCTGTACTCGGAGCTCGCGAGCCTCTACCTCGACCGTTTGGGACAGAGCGCGCCCGCCGAGGCCGCGCTGCGCCAGGCGCTGCGGCTGACCCCTGCGGACGCGGCGGTGCGCCGCCGGCTGGTGTCGCTGGTCGCCGGTCGCGGCGAGCTGCTGGAGGCCGCGGGCTTGCTGGAGGCCGCGGCGGAGGACGCCGACGCCGCCGAGGCCGCGGCGCTGCTGCGCGAGGGTGTCACCTACGCGCGGCAGGCCCAGGAGCTGGACCGGGCGCTGGCCCTGGCGCGTCGCGCGCATGCGCGGGTGCCCGCGAAGGGCGAGGACCTGGCCACGCTGGCGGACCTGCTCTACCTGCGCGGCGCGGTGCGCGAAGCCCTGCCGTTGCAGGAGTCCCTGGTCCAGGCGGCGGACTTCCGCGCGGCCCCGGAGGCGGCGGAGGCCACGAGCCTGCGCCTGGGCGACCTGGCCGAGCAGTCCGGCGATGTGAAGCGCGCGGTGACCGCGTACCGGTACCTGCTCACGGAGCGTCCGCTGTGCGAGCGCGCCGTGGAGCGGCTCTCCGCGCTGCTGGAGCGCGACGACCCGCGCGGTGCCTTCGAGGTGCGCGTCGCCCACGCGCGCGTGCTGGCGCCGTCCGAGGACACCGTCGCGCGGCTGGTGTCGCTGGCGGAGCGGGCGCGCGAGGCGCTGGCGGACGCGGGCATCGCCGCATCGCTGCTGTCCCACGCGGCGCAGATGGCGAAGGAGCCGCTGCCGCTGCGCCGCCGGCTCGTCACCCTCTACCGCGAGACGGGCCGCACGTCGGAACTCCTCGCGGAGCTCCAGCCGGTGGCCGCGCTCAGCCTCCAGGCAGGGGACGTGGACGCCGCGCTCGCGGCCTACGACGAGGAGGCCCGGCTCGCGGAGTCGATGGGCCGCGCGGACGAAGCGCTGCGCTCGCTCGCCAACGCCCGTGACCTGCTCGCCGCTGGTGAACGCAACGCCGAAGCCGCCGCCTGCGAGCGCCGCCGCGCGGAGTTGCTGCGCGACGTGAAGCTGGACCTGAACGCGGCGGAGGCCTCGCTGGAGCGTGCCTTCGGTCTGGCCGCGGAGCTGGACACCGCGCGCATGGGCGCGGCCTTGGCCGAGCGCCGCGACGACGCGGCCGCCGAGGCGCGCTGGTGGGAGCGCGGGCTGCCCCGGATGACGGGCACGCGCGAGGGCGCGGCGGTGCTGCTGCGCCTGGCCCGCCTGAACCTGGGCGAGCTCTCGGACACGCCGAAGGCAGAGGGCTTCCTGCGCCAGGCCCTGCGCCAGGATCGCTGGCTCACGGAAGCCGAAGGTCTGCTCGCGGAGTTGCTGGAGCGCGACGGCCGGCTCGCGGAGCTGGCCGCCTGGTACGAGGAGTGCGCGGAGTCGGAGCTCGACGCCGACCGTCACGCGGCGCTGCTGTACCAGGCCGCGGTCCTCTACCGCGACCGCGCGAACAAGCCGGAGGCCGCCGCCGCCGCGCTCATCGCCGCACGCGCCGCGAAGCCGGACGACCTGAACCTGACCGCGCAGGCCGCGGAGCTGCTGCACCAGGTGCGCCGCCCCGCGGACGCCGCCGAGTTCGACGCCATCCTCCTGGAGGCGGATCCGTTCCGGGAGCCCGTCTTCACGCGCCACCGCGCCTTCCTGGAAGAGAGCGGCGAGCGTCAGGCCCTGGCCGAGCTGATGCTCCGCCGCGCCGAGCGCCAGACGCCCGCCGAGGCCGCCGCGAGCTACCTCGCCGCCGCGAGCGCCTTCCGCGAAGAAGGTGCCCGCGAGCGCGCCATCCTCTGCGAGGACCGCGCCTTCGAGCTGGATCCCGCCAACGCGGAGGCCTTCCAGCACGTGCGCGAGCGCGCCGCCGGAGACGTGCGCCGGCTGGCGGACCTGCTGGGCCAGCGCGCGGAGGCCGTGAACCCCGAGGACGCGCTGCCCCTGTTGCGTGAGCGGGCCCAGCGCCTGCTGGACGCGGGCGAAGCGCTCAAGGCCGCGGAGGCCTTCGACGATTACCTGGGCCGCGCGGGCGGTGACGTGGACGCCCTCTGCGCGCGCGCCGAGCTGGCCGCCCAGGGTGGAGGCCCCGCCGCCGCGCAGCCGTATGACCGCCGGGTGTTGGCGCTGGGCGGGGACTCGCTGCCGGTGCCGGTGCGCGTGCGCACGTGGCTGCGCCTGGGCCATGCGTCGCTCGCGTCGGGCGCGTTCCACGACGCGGCGGATGCCTTCGAAGCGGTGGTATCGCTGGAGCCGGAGGGCGCGCGCGGCGGTGAGGCGCTGTCGCTGCTCGCGGAGGTGCACTCGCGCACGGGCAACGGCCCCGGGCTGTACCGGGCGTCGTTGCAGCTGGCGCGCAGGGCCCAGGACGCGGCGACGGAAGAGGTGCTGCTGCGCCGCGCGGCCGACCTCTTCGACGACCCGCGCGAGGCCATCGACGCGCTGGTGCCCCTGGCCCGGCTGCGTCCGGCGGACGCGGGCGTCATCGACCGTGCGGTGGAGGGCCTGCGCGCCCTGGGCCGCCACGGCGACCTGCTGGGCATCTACGAAGCGGGCGCGGAGGCCGCGGGAGGCTCGCGCGCCGCGGAGCTGCTGCTCGCCGCCGCGTCCGTGGCGAACGAGTCGCTGTCGGACGCGGACACGGCCTGGGCCCTCACGCGCCGCGCGGCGGAGGCGGATCCGGAGAACCCGGCCGCCCTGCGCGCGCTGGTGGACGGCCTGCGTGCGCGCAAGGAGTCCACGGAGCTGCTCGCCGCGCTGGAGCGGCTGATTCCGCTCACGGATGACGCGGACGAGTCCGCGGTGCTCCGGCTGGAGTTCGCGGGGCTGGCGAAGGACGCGGCCCGCGAGGCAGCCGCTCGCGACGCGCTGGAGGTCGTGGTGGCGCGAGGCGCTTCCGGTGCCGGCTACGCCGACGCGCTGGAGGCCCTGGAGCCGCTGCTCGGTGA
This sequence comes from Corallococcus sp. AB030, assembly GCF_003668965.1. Lineage (NCBI taxonomy): Bacteria > Pseudomonadati > Myxococcota > Myxococcia > Myxococcales > Myxococcaceae > Corallococcus > Corallococcus sp. AB030. The sequence goes on along the minus strand of NZ_RAWQ01000071.1, from coordinate 20,352 downwards.
TGCGCACGCGCGCCGCGCCGAGGTGCGCGTGGCCCGCGCGGAGCTCTCGTCGGGCGAGCAGCGCGTGTCGCTGCTGGTGGCCGCCGCCCGCGCCTTCGAGAAGGCGGGGCTGCTGGAAGACGCGCTGAAGGCCGCGAAGGCCGCCGTCGCCACGGAGCCGGACCTGCGCGCCGCGCTGCTCGTCGCGCACCTGCACCGCGCCTCCGGAGACGCGCCCCGCGCGGCCCGCGCGCTGTTGCAGGCGGCCCGGCTCGCCGCCCCGGAGGAGCGTCCCCCGCTGCTGCTGGAGGCCGCCGGCCTCTGGGAGAAGGCGGGCGAAATGGGCGAGGCGCTGGAGGTCGTCGAGCGCATCGCCACCGACGCGCCGGACATGCTGTCCGCGACGGAGCTGGCCGAGCGCTTCGCACGCCTGGGCGCCTTCGCGCGCGCCCTGGACGTGGGCTTCGCGCCCGCCATGGCCGCGGGCGAGTACACCGACGCGCTGGCCATGGCCGCGCAGGCGGGCGACGTGCCCCGCACGCGCGTGGCCCTCTGGGCCCTGGTCGCGATGCCGGACGCGGACCCCGCTCACGCCTCCGCGCTGGCGGACGGACTGCGCGAGGACGCGGAGTGGGAAGGCCTGCTGGAGCTGGCGGCCCTCTCCTACGACCGTGACGCCGCCTTCGCCGTGGCACTGCGAGACGAGGTGCTGCGCGCCCGTCCGGCCCCGGTGTTCGCGCGCCTGCGCGCCCTGGAGGAACTGGGCGGAGAGCCCGGCCTCGGCGCGCGCCTGATGCTCCTGTTGCCGGAGCTGGGCCTGGAGCCGGAAGCCCTGGCCGAAGCGGTGCTCGCCCGCGTGCGCGCACTGCCGGAGTCCGCGAGGCTGGAGTCCCTGGCCTTCGCCGCGGACGGTTGGCCCGCGCGCCGCGAGGAACTGCTGCGCGAGCGCTACACCCTGGAGCGCGAGCTGGGCCGGCTGGAGTCCGCGGAGCGCACGCTGGCGCTCATCGCCCAGGACACGAAGGACGCGAAGTCGCGCGCGCTGCTGCACCTGGAGCGCGGTGAGCTGTTGCAAGGCCCGCTGGCCCAGCCCGCCGAGGCGCGCGAGGCCTTCGAGGCCGCCCTCACCGACGACGCGGACAGCCTCGCGGCCGTGCAGTCGCTGCTCGCGCTGGTGGACGAGGCGCGCGAGTCCACGGTGTTCCTCACGCTGGCGGACACCCTCGCGAAGCTCGCGGGCGCCGACGCATGGGCGCCGTACCGCGAGCGCCTGGCGGACGCCTACGAAGCGCAGCAGCGCTGGGCCGAAGCGGCCACGCAGCTGGAGCAGCTCCCGGACACGGACGAGCGGCTGGCCCGCCGCGTGAAGTTCGCGGAAGCGCGCGGCCTGGTGGGCGAAGCGCTGCGGCTGCGCGAGCGCCTCACGCAGGACCCCGCGGAGCTGGAGGTCATCCTCCGTGGCTACCTGGACGCGCAGCTCGTGGGCCCGGCGGTGCGCCTGGCGGAGCGGCTCGCGGACGCGCAGCAACTCACGCCCGCGCTGACGCGGTGGGTGACCGAGCGCTTCTCTCCGTCCCCGGACGGCGCGGTGCTCGCGGTGCGCTTCTGGCCCGCGCTCCTGCGTGAGAAGTGGCCGGACGTGGACGGCTGGACGCTGTACGCGGAAGCGCTGCACGCCCTGGGACGTCCGGAGGCGGAGCGCACGGACGGCATCGGCGCCGCGCTCGTGAGCAGTGACGCCCCCGCGCCGCGCGCGCCCGTGTCCAGGCTGGAGCGTCCCGCGCAGGACTTCCAGCACCCGGAGCCGGACGGCCTGGTGCCGGTGACGGAGTCGAGCCTCGCGCGGCTGCACGTCGCGCTGAAGCCGGTGCTCGAGTCGCTGGGCGCGGAAGCCGTCCGCGTGTCCGTGGACCCTCGCGGCGGCGTGGAGGCGTACCTCACGTCGCCGGACGCGCTGGTGCTGGGCGCGGGTGCGCTGGGTTGCTTCGGCGCGGTGGAGCTGGGCTGGCTGTGCGCGCTGGCGCTGGCGCTGGGCTCGGAGGGCGTGGAGCTCACCCGTCCCGGCGCGGTGCTGACGTGGGAGGACGCGGCGGTGGCGGCCTGGCGTGCGATGCCCGCGACGCTGGCGGCGGGGCGCGTGCTGGCGCGGCTGGACTCGGACGTGCGTGGCGGTGACCCGGCCAGCGTGGATGTGGGTGCGGTGCTGTCCCGCAGCGAAGCCTTCCGCCAATTGGCCCTGGCGTCGCTGGACGCCTAACCTGGAGCGCCTCATGCACCTGAAGCGACTGGCAGTGGCGCTCTTCCCCGCGGCGGTCCTGGCCGTGGCGGTGGGTTGTTTCTCCGACCCCGTCTACCCGGGAAACCAGGTGATGGGGACGTTCCGCCTCCAGGCGAAGCTGGACGCGGCGCGCACCACGTGTGACGCGGGCGCGCGAGACTTCGCGCAGCTGGACGACGCGGGCAGCTTCTACTTCGAGGGCACCTTCTCCCGCGACACGGACGCGGGCACGGGCTTCTTCACCGTGCAGGGGTTCTCGCGCGACGCGGGCTACACCGGCCAGAGCGTGTCCTCCACCCACCGCGCCATCGCGCGCCGCGACTCGTGCGGCACCGGCTGCGAGGACTCCGAAATCGAGGAGGCCATGAACGTCATGCTCCTGAGCGACAGCCAGGCGCGCAACGTGGCCCGCGACTGCAAGCGCCTGGACGGCGGCGTGCCGGAGGGCGACCTCCCCGCGCCCACGGAGAACGGCTACGACGTGTCGCTCGCGTGCGGCTCGCTCACGGACATCTTCCTGCCGGGCAAGGGAGCGAGCTGCAAATGCAACCCGGTCACCTGCACCACCGTGTACACGGTGAGCGGCGACCGCATCGACTGAAACACCCGGGGCCTGTCCCCGTCGTGTAACGTGCGCCGCCCCGAAGTGGAGGATGGAATGGCGAAGCGTGCGGTGGTGCTCCTGTCCGGAGGCCTGGACTCAACGACGTGCCTGGCGATGGCGAAGGCGGACGGCTTCGAGCCGGTGTGCCTGTCCATCGCCTACGGACAGCGCCACTCGGTGGAGCTGGAGCGGGCGAAGAAGGTCGCGGCCATCATGGGCGTGCGCGACGTGCGCGTGGTGACGGTGGACCTGCGGCAGGTGGGCGGCTCCGCCCTCACGGACGACATCCCGGTGCCCAAGGACCGCTCGGAGGACGACATGTCCCACGACGTCCCCGTCACCTACGTGCCCGCGCGCAACGCGCTGTTCCTCTCCATGGCGCTGGGCCTGGCGGAGGTGGTGGGCGCCACGGACCTCTACATCGGCGTCAACGCGGTGGACTACAGCGGCTATCCGGACTGCCGCCCGGAGTTCATCCGCTCCTTCGAGACCATGGCCCAGCTGGCCACCAAGGCGGGCGTGGAGGGCGCGACCTTCAAGGTGCACGCGCCGCTCTCCGGCCTCACCAAGGCGCAGATCATCCAGGCCGGCGTGAAGCTGGGCGTGGACTACGGGATGACGCACTCCTGCTACGACCCGGACGCCCAGGGGCGCGCGTGTGGCCGCTGCGACAGCTGCCTCCTGCGCGCCAAGGGCTTCCAGGAAGCGGGAGTGCCGGACCCCACCGTGTACACGGACGGGGTGCGCTGATGCTCTCGGCGACAGGCCTCACGCTGACCCTGGCGCTGCTCGGAGGCGCACCGAAGGCCGCGCCGAAGGCGGAGCTGGTGGACGCGACCACCGTCATCCCGGACCTGATGCTGGACCTGCGCTACGCGACGAAGGACAACTTCCTCAAGCGGCAGGTGTACCCGGATGGCGCGCGGTGTCTGTTGTTGCCGGACTCGGTGAAGCGCCTGACGCAGGCCGCGGACGCGCTGCGCCCCCAGGGCTACCGGCTGAAGGTGTACGACTGCTACCGGCCGCGCGCGGTGCAGTACGAGATGTGGAAGATTTTGCCGAAGCCCGGCTACGTGGCGGACCCGCGCAAGGGCTCCAACCACAACCGGGGTGGGGCGGTGGACCTGACCCTGGTGACGAAGGACGGGGCGGAGGTGGAGATGCCCACCCCCTTCGACGACTTCACCCCCGCGGCGCACCACGGCTACACCGGTGGCACCCCCGCCTCACGCGAACACCGCGAGGTGCTGCGCAAGGCCATGGAGGGCGCCGGCTTCCAGCGCAACCGGATGGAGTGGTGGCACTACGACCTGCCCGGCGCTACGAAATTGCCGGTGCTGGACGTGCCCTTCACCCCGGCCGAGTAGTCATTGGCTGATGGGCAGTGGACAGCCTGGGCGATGGCATGTCGCACGGTGTTCCGCAACGAGCGCAGTTGTCGAACCCTGTGGGTGGGGTATTTTCGCCTCTGTTCAGTAGCGGACGAAAAGTGCTAAATCCTGCCACCTCTTTAACCGTGGCAATAACTCACCGGCCCCAATGAGTACATGGGCCGGCTGGGGGGACTATGCGCTTACGAGTGTGGTTGATGACGCTAGTGCTGTTTCTTGGCGCATGTGGAAAATCTGAAACAGACGACCCGGGGGAAATACCGCTACCGCGTCAGGATGCAGGTAGCACGCCGGAAGATGCCGGTAGCCCTGACTCAGGAACGCAGGTAGTGGATGCAGGCGTCCCTGTTTGCGATGGTATTCCAGATACAGGGCGTTGTGCCTCGGCGACACGCATTGAGGCATGTGTGACGCCAACCGGCGCCTCCTCTCCGCTCGTGATTGGCTACGACTGTGAGCGCGGAGAGAGTTGTGCCACCCGGCAGGGGAAGGCGGTGTGTGTACTTGCCGGAGCATGCCGCGAGGGCGAATCCCAGTGTGGGAGCGCCGGTGCCCTGGAAACCTGCTCAAGCGGAAAGTGGGTGGCCACCGTTTGCGCGGGTGGATGCAATTCGAGTGTTTTGGGGAGCTTTTGCGCCCCGCAGATATCGAAGAAGTCGTTGAGCGCCAAGGTGGCCTATGAAGTACGCGGCCCCAATGCCCAACGGACGGACTGGGGGCCGCTCGGAAAGGTACCTGCCATTGGAGTGCTGGTTCTTTCGTATGCGGACGGGCAATTGCTGGACGTGGCGGTCGCGGAAAATGATGGAAATTTCACCATTGATGTTCCGACAACCCCCAAGGCATCGGACACAGTGGCTGTTGCTCTTGCTTCAAGTGACGGGGCCAATTCGCTTGCGTTTGCCGTTGTTGCTCCAGGGTATGTTGCGCCCGGGATGCAAGAGATTCTTGGGGAGAAGCCAAATCCATCTCTTTGGTCCTATGCGTTCAGGACCTCAAATGTTAGTGCCTCCTCTACGCTCACGATCACCGAGGCGATGGGGTCGGGCGCTGTCCGGGTCTACGATTATTTGCGGTACGCATATGCGGTAGCGCGCCAGCGCTACGATGGACGCCCTGGATTGCCGCTTGTCGTTTGGTTGGGCTATGGAACGAGTTGGTCTTGTGGTGCTTGCTTCGCGCCAGTGCCTGCGCGTGTGTTTAATCTGCCATTTCTTGCGCAGATGTGGATTCCTGCGGACGTAAATCAACAATATTGGGCGGACTCGGTTACCGGACATGAGTTGGGCCATTGGGCCATGGCGAGTTACGGAACCAGCCCTGAAGAGGGTGGACCTCATTCGATAGGCAAGCCGACCTTTCCTGGCCAAGCCTGGTCGGAAGGCTACGCGACCTGGTTCAGTTCCAACTTGCGGAGCGACAGTTACTACGTGGACAAGCAGGGGGGCTCCATGTTCTGGCTGAACCTTGATGCGAGAGCCTATTCTTACGCACAGCTCCCTTGGTCGCGTCCGTCCCCGAGCAATGGGCTGATACAGTTCATGGATGAAAATGAGGTTTCAGCCATCCTCTGGCGGCTTTCGATGTCACGTCCATGGGGCCCCCAGGCGATAGATCGCGCCTTGGGCTCGCGGCAGTTGAACGCGGCGCCCTTCACGCGGGGGTATACGCGTTACATATGGGAAGTAGATATGGGGACTGGTCAGTTCGTCAACGTGCGAGACACCGGCCTTCCGCGCCCCATGTTGGCGGACTTTTTGGACGCGATGGTGTGTGAAGGTTTCCCGTCGAAAGCGGTGGATTCGGCGACGGAGCCGACGGTGGCATATCCCTACCCAAGTAACGCTCCTATTTGTTTGGACTCGAGCTGCCGCAGCACTTGTGCTGGCTGCTGCCGGGCGGGCGTCTGTCTGGCAGGCACTGCCGCAGCCGCATGTGGTGGGCCCGGTACTGCCTGTGAATCATGTGGTGCCGGCCAGGTCTGTAGTGCCGGGGTGTGCAGCGCGGGCTAGCAGATGTGCCTAACAGGTTTGAGTGTTCCTGCTCTTCATCGTTTGTAGGCGTTTCAAACGCCGAGGTTGCTATGGTTCGCCTTATGTTTCGTGGGTTGATGGTATCGACAATGATGCTGTTCGTGGGCGCTTGTCACCACCCTGACGCGGCTGCTCCAAGCTCCGGAGGAGGCCAGCCGCGTATAACGAGGGAGACTTCCGCGAAAGAAGCGGCTCCTTCGGTTTCGGAAAGTCCGCAGGCTCCTGCGGTGGTGCAATGGGTCCTTCTTGAGCAAGGGACGAATCAGCTCCGACTTCGCGCTGACATTCGCAAGCTGGCGGCTTTTGGTACCGGCCTGACGGTGCAGGTGCAATCACCGGAAGGCGTCCGCATGGTGGATGGCCCCTCCTCCTGGATGGTTCCGGCTGATGCTCAGCAAGGTACCTACAGCCGAGAACTCACGTTCCAGATTGACGTTCCGCCCAGCGAGCCCATTCGTCTCATTGCTGACGCCCAAGGCGAGGGGTTCGGAGTTCATGCCACGGACGCCTTCAATGTTCCCGGCGGGACGAAATCGCGTTCTGGCGAGTCTCCTGCGGGCCCCCTGCCTCAGCCGACAGGACCCGCACTCCGCGTAGGAGACACGAACTTCGGGAATAGCGTTCCTGGCCAGTAGGGCGGAAAGCGCCGGCTGCCACCACGGCCAGATGGTGTGGTGGCACCGGCACTACGACCTGCCCGGCGCTACGAAATTGCCGGTGCTGGACGTGCCTTTCACCCCGGCGGGGTGACGCCTGGCCGCCTGCTGGCCTTGTAGTTTCGCGCGTTTGCATCATGGACTGCGCGTATGTGGGCGCGCGCGGGGAGTGCCTGCTATTCCTGGCGTCCCATGAGTCAAACGCTCTCGGTCGGCCTGGAAAACACGCTCATTTCTCCGTCCTCCGGGGCGCAGCTGGCGCCTACGCTCGCGCCTGGGGGTTCCACGACCCAGCGCCGCAACACGGTGCTGCCCCGGGTGGAGTGGAAGGGCCAGCAGCCCAGCGTGGTGCCGCTGCAGCGCGAGCGCTTCGAGGAAGTGCGTCCCCTGGGGCAGGGCGGCATGGGCGAGGTGGTGCTCATCCGCGACCACGACATCGAGCGGGAGGTCGCGCTCAAGCGGCTGCCTCCGGGCGCGGACCTGGACCGCGTGCTGCGCTTCGTGGAGGAGATCCGCACGGTGGGCATGCTGGACCACCCGAACATCGCGCCCGTGCACGACGTGGGCGTGGATGAGCAGGGCCGGTACTACTTCCTGATGAAGCACCTGAAGGGCGAGACGCTGGAGTCCATCATCGCCCGGCTGCGCCACTCGGAGCTGGACGCGCTGGTGCGCTATCCGTTCCAGGTGCGGGTGCAGATCTTCCTGGGCGTGCTGCACGCGGTGTCGTACGCGCACGGCAAGGGCTTCATCCACCGCGACATCAAGCCCGCGAACATCATGGTGGGCCCCTTCGGCGAGGTGACGGTGCTGGACTGGGGCCTCGCGCGCCGCGTGGGTGCGGCCTCCGACAGGGCCCTGCCGGCTGGCACGCCGACGGACCTGCACTCGGCCCGGCCGCTGCACACGGAGCTGGGCTCCGTGGTGGGCACGCCGCTCTACATGTCCCCGGAGCAGGCGCGCGGCGAGCACGACACGATGGACGCGCGCAGCGACGTCTACAGCCTGTCGGTCCTCTTCCACGAGCTCTTGTCGCTGTCGCACTACCTGGACGGCATCCAGTCGGTGCCGGACATCATGACGGCGGTGCAGACGCGCACGCTGGACATGGGGTCCATGCACAAGAACAGCGCGCAGGGCCCGGTGCCCGCGGAGCTGATGTGGTTCGTGAAGAAGGGGATGAGCAAGGACCCCAAGGAGCGCTTCGAGTCCGTGGACGACATGGTGGCGCAGCTGCAGGCCGCGCTGGAGGGCCGCATCCATGTGCACTGCCAGCGCACGATGCTGAAGAAGACCCTGCACAAGGGCCTGCGCGCCGCGGACCGCAACCCCATGGCCCTCACGGCCGCGGGCTTGGTGGGCGCGGGCCTGGTCATCGCGTCGGCGGTGAACCTGGGCATGTCGCTGTTCGGCGCGATGCTGCACTGAGTTGAAGGCAGGCTCGTAACTTCCGGGCGCGTCCGGGGTTGAATGCATCACCATGCGCGCCCTCCCTGTCTGGCCCCTGGTGGCCGTGTGCCTGTCGTGTGCGTCACGGTCGCAGGTCACGGCACCTGAAGCGCCTGCGCCCTTCGACGAGGCGCGCGCGGTGCACGTGCTGCAGCGGCTGGCGTACGGCCCCTCGGCGAGCGACCTGTCGGAGATGAAGCGGCTGGGCGTGGAAGGGTGGGTGGATGCCCAGCTCCAGCCCGCGTCTGGTGATGCGCTGCCACCCGGGTTGAGCGCGAAGCTCCAGGCGTTCCCCACGCTGGGCCTGTCGATGGCGCAACTCGTGGAGGACTACCCGAGGCCGCCCCCGGAGATGCCACGCGAGGAGAAGCGCGAGCGAGGCCCGGCGCGCGTCGTCTTCGAGCGTTCCTCCGCGAGGGTGCTGCGAGCAGTGGAGAGTCCGCGCCAGTTGGAGGAGGTGCTGGTGGACTTCTGGTTCAACCACTTCAACGTCTCCGAGGACAAAGGCGCGGTGAAGTGGCTGGCCACGTCCTACGAGCGCGACGCCATCCGGCCGCACGTCTTCGGCACGTTCCGGGAGCTGCTGGGCGCGACGGCGCACCACCCGGCGATGCTCTTCTACCTGGACAACTGGCGCAGCACGCGTGAGGGCCTGAGCCAGGAGGAGCTGCGCCACCCGCGCCGCTTCCGCCGTCAGGCCGCGATGATGGAGGACGCGGAGGACGAAGAAGAGGCGAAGCCGAAGCTGGGCCTCAACGAGAACTACGCGCGCGAGCTGCTGGAGTTGCACACGCTGGGCGTGGACGGAGGCTACACGCAGGACGACGTGCGCGAGGTCGCGCGCTGCTTCACGGGCTGGAGCATCCGCCAGCCAAGGAAGGACCCAGGCTTCATCTTCCGCAAGGTGGCGCACGACGCGGAGTCGAAGGTGGTGCTGGGCCAGGTGATTCCAGCGGGAGGCGGGGAGAAGGACGGGGAGCGGGTGCTGGACCTGCTGGCGAGTCATCCCGCGACAGCGCGTCACGTGGCGCGGAAGCTCGCGCAACGCTTCGTCGCGGATGAGCCCTCACCGGAGTTGGTGGAGCGCGTGGCGAGGGTGTTCCTCGATACGAAGGGAGACCTGCGCGCGGTGTATCGAGCGCTGTTCCAGTCGCCGGAGTTCCAGTCGCCGCAGGCGCGGGCCGCGAAGGTGAAGACGCCGTTCGAATACGTGGTGTCCGCGCTGCGAGCGACGAACGCACAGGTGGAGGTGACGCCCCGCCTGCTGCGTCATCTGGCCCTGATGGGAGAGCCGCTCTACCGGGCCCCCGCGCCCAGGGGGTTCCCGGAGGTGGCGGAGCCCTGGGTGAACAGTGGAGCGCTGGTGGCGAGGCTCAACTTCGGTCTGGACCTGGTGGGAGGCCGGCTGCCCGGAGCGCGTGTGTCATTGGACGCGTTCGCGCCGAAGCAGGCGCCCTCCGCTGTTGAGTGGGTGGACGGCCTGGGACAGACGCTGCTGGGCGCGAAGCCATCGGAGGAGACAAGGGCGACCATCCTCGCGGCGCTGGCGGAGAAGCGAGAAGCCGCGAGCGCCGTGGATGAAGCGCCACCCGTGGACGTGCCTCTCATCGCGGGGCTGCTGCTCGGCTCGCCGGAGTTCCAGAAACAATGACGACACGACTCTCCCGCAGGCAGCTCCTTCAAGCCCTGGGCATGACGGGCGCGGGCCTCGTGCTGGCGCCGTCCTTCCTGTCCCGCGCCTGGGCCGCGAGTCCTGGTGATGCGCCCACCCGTCGCGCACTGGTGACGGTGTTCCTGCGAGGTGGCGCGGACGGCCTGTCGCTGGTTCCACCCGTTGAAGACGACGCCTATCAGCGCGCACGGCCCACGCTCGCGCTCAAGTTCGAGGGCGAGCACGCCGCACTGAAGCTCACGGGCCCCTTCGGTCTGCACCCCTCGCTCGGCGCCCTGATGCCCCTGTGGTCGGAAGGGAAGCTCGCGGTGCTCCCCGGCGTGGGGCTTCCCGTCACGCCACGTTCGCACTTCGACGCGCAGGACTTCCTGGAGTCCGGCACGCCGGGACGCAAGTCCACCGCGGACGGCTGGCTCAACCGCGCGCTCCTGGACGCGAAGGACGACTCACCCCTGCGCGCAGTGGCCCTGCAACCCACGTTGCCGCGAGCCCTCTACGGCAACGCGGGGGCCCTCGCGATGGGGCGGTTGGAGGACTTCCGGCTGCGCACCGGACGCAAGCATGGCGACGCGCGCCAGGGCTTCTCCGCGCTCTACTCCGGCGCGGTGGATCAAGCGCTGAAGGGCGCGGGCGCGGACGCCTTCGAGGCCATGTCGAAGCTGGACGGAGCCCGCCTCGCGAAGCTGCCCGTTACTCCCGGCGTGACGTACCCGGGGACGCCGCTGGCCCGCCGTCTCCAGGACATCGCGCGTCTCATCAAGGGCGACGTAGGGCTGGAGGTCGCCGCGACGGAGATGGGCGGTTGGGACACGCACGTCGCCCAGGGAGTCACCCAGGGCGCGTTCGCGAGGCGCTGCGAGGAGCTGGGCAACGCGCTGGCCGCGTTCGCGGCGGACCTGGGCCCGAAGCTCGACACCGTGACGGTGCTGGTGATGACGGAGTTCGGCCGCACCGTGAAGGAGAACGGCAATCAGGGCACCGACCACGGCGTGGGCGGCGTGATGTTCGCGCTGGGCGGCGGCGTGAAGGGTGGCGTGCACGGCCGCTTCGAATCCCTCACGGTGGACCGCCTCCAGGACGGCCGGGACGTGCCCTCCTGGACCGACGTCCGCGCCCCCTGTCCGAGGCCCTCCGCGCCTGCCGCCCCGGCGTGGCCCTGGCGAAGGTGTTCCCCGGCTACCGGGAGGACCGGGTCCTCGGGATGTTCACCTGAACCGTGTCGCCCCGGACGCGCACGGTGTGATGGACTGGCGGCGTGCAACGCTTCCGCCGCCTCCTCATGGCCTTCGTCCTCGTCACTGGCATGCTGTACCTCGCGCTGTGCGCCCTCGCCTTCGCCGCGCAGCGCTCCCTCATCTACCCCGCGCCCCACACGGAGCCCGCGAACCTGCGCGACCAGCCGGGCTTCGGCGTGGTGCCGCTGGCCTCAGGCCTCAACGTGGATCGCTTCTATCTGCCCGCGCCTCCGGGAGCCCGCACCGTGGTGCACTTCCACGGCAACGGCGAGCAGCTCCTGTGGCAGCAGGGCCTGGGCCAGGCGCTCGGGGACGTGGGGTTGGGCTTCCTCGCGGTCGAGTACCCCGGCTACGGCGCGTCGCCGGGCAGTCCGTCCGAGGCGGGTTTGTACGCGTCCGCGGAGGCCGCGCTCCAGTTCCTCCGTGAGCAGGGCGTGAAGCCAGAGGACATCGTGCTCAGCGGGCGCAGCCTGGGCACCGGCGTCGCCGTGGAGATGGCCCGGCGCGGTTACGGTGCACGCATGGTGCTGGTGTCCCCGTACACGTCCATGGTCGCCATGGGCCAGCGCACCATGCCCTTCCTCCCCGTGTCGCTGCTGATGCGCGACCGCTACCAGTCGCTCGACAAGGCCAAGGACATCCCCATCCCCGTCCTCATCATCCATGGCGAGCAGGACGAAGTGGTCCCCGTGGACATGGGCCGCACGCTGGGCCAGCGCTTCCCGCACGCCCTCGTGGTGACCGTGCCAGGCGCGGGCCACAACGACGTGCTGGAGCGGGAGGGTCAGCAGGATCTCGCGCGGCTGGCCAGGTTCGCGCTCGACGGCAGCTGAGCGGCCCGGCAGGACGCATGACGTCCTGCGTTGCGTTCCCTTGCGCCTACCGGTGAGCGCCGGATTATGCTCGGTGTCATCAACGCGATGTTTCATCGCGTCCTCAAGCTCCCCCGAGGGATGGATGAGCATCGACCCGGCCCCCGCCGCGACCCTGTCCGAAGCGGCCCGTGAAATCGTCGAAGTGGGCCGCTTCCTCAGCGTGCGCAACTTCGTGCCCGCCACCAGCGGCAACTTCTCCCGCAGGCTGGATGCCCGCACCGCCGCCGTCACCCGCTCCGGCGTGGACAAGGGCGAGCTGGTGGAGGCGGACATCCTGGTCGCGGACATCCACGCGCCGCCGCCCAAGGGCTCGTCCGCGGAGACGCCCCTTCACCTGCAGCTGTACAGAGACCGGCCGGAGGCGCAGGCCGTGCTGCACACGCACTCCGTGGTGGCCGCGCTCCTGTCGAACCTGCGACTGCCGGAGGGCGAGCTGGTGCTCCAGGACTTCGAGCTGCTCAAGGCCCTGGGCGACACGCGCACGCACGAGGCGGCGGTGTCCATCCCCATCTTCCCCAACGACCAGGACATCCCCCGGCTCGCGGACAAGGTGACCGCGATGCTCGCGAAACGCACGGACCTGGTCGCGTATCTCATCGCCGGCCACGGGCTTTACACCTGGGGCCGGAGCATGGCCGAGGCCCGCCGCCACGTCGTGGCGCTGGAACACCTGCTGACGTACGAACTCGAGAAGATGAAGGTGCGGCGATGAGCAAGCTGATTGTCTACAACGACCACCAGCCGGAGGCGCCGCTGGGCGTCTTCACCGAACCCGAGGACATCCGTCGCGAGCTGAAGCCCGCGGGCGTGCGCTTCGAGCGCGTGGACGCGTCCGTGGACCTGCCGGACGGCGCGGGCCAGGAAGAGGTCCTCGCGGCCTACAAGCACGTGGTGGACGCGGAGATGAAGGCCCACGGCTACAACACCGTGGACGTGGCGCGCATCAAGCCGGACGCCCCCAACGTGGAGGCCGCCCGCGCGAAGTTCCTCTCCGAGCACGCCCACACGGAGGACGAGTCGCGCATCATGGTGGAGGGCAGCGGCTGCTTCTACCTGCACGCGGGCGACAAGGTCTTCCAGGTGGAGTGCACGCGAGGTGACCTCATCAGCGTGCCGGAAGGCATGAAGCACTGGTTCGACATGGGCGCCGCGCCCCGGTTCGCCGCCATCCGCTTCTTCATCCGCCCGGACGGCTGGGTAGGCCACTTCACCGGCGAGACCATCGCCGAGCGCTTCCCGAAGTACGCGCCGTGAGTGCCCCCAAGGCGGTCGTCACGGACATCGAAGGCACCACCAGCTCCATCGCCTTCGTGAAGGACGTCCTCTTCCCCTTCGCCCGGAAGCACCTGGCGGAGTACATCGCCACGCACGGGCAGCAGGCCGCCGTGCGCCAGTGCCTGTCCGACGCCCGCACGCTCGCGGGCGAGCCCGGCCTGGACGAGGTGGGCACCGTCGCCCTGCTCCAGCGCTGGCTGGACGAGGACCGCAAGGCCACGCCGCTCAAGACGCTCCAGGGGCTCATCTGGGCGGACGGCTACGCGCGCGGCGAAATCAAGGGCCACGTCTACTCGGACGCGGCCCGGGCCCTGCGTGAATGGCACAGCAAGGGCCTGCGCCTGTATGTCTATTCCTCCGGCAGCATCGCCGCGCAGAGGCTCATCTTCGGCTACAGCGTGGAAGGGGACCTGACGCCGGTGTTCTCCGGCTACTTCGACACCACCACCGGACCCAAGGTGGAGGCGCCGTCGTACACGAAGATTGCCCAGGCGCTGGAGCTGCCTCCCGGCGACATCCTGTTCCTCTCCGACAACACGGCGGAGCTGGACGCGGCGAAGCAGGCGGGCTTCCGCACCGCGGCGCTGGACCGGGGCGAGGTGGCCCTGCCGCCGGGCCACGGGCACCCGGTGTTCCACGACTTCACGTCGCTCGACCCGTTCGCGCACGTGTCTTGAATTGATTCCTCATCCCGAGCTTTCCCGGAGCGGAGCCTCCCCCCATGTCGAGTTCCAACAAGCCCGTGCTGGGCATCATCGGCGGCAGCGGCCTGTATCAGATTGACGGCCTGACGGATGTGTCGTGGCGCCGGGTGTCGTCGCCGTTCGGTGAGACGTCGGACGAGTTCTGCTTTGGCCGCATCGGCGACCAGCCGGTGGTGTTCCTGCCGCGCCACGGGCGTGGGCACAAGATTCCGCCGTCGGAGCTGAACTTCCGCGCGAACATTGACGCGCTCAAGCGCAGCGGCGTGACGGACATCCTCTCCGTCTCCGCGGTGGGCAGCCTGCGGGAGGATTTGCCGCCGGGTACCTTCGTGGTGGTGGACCAGTTCGTGGACCGCACCTTCGCGCGCGTGAAGAGCTTCTTCTCGCAGGGCCTGGTGGCGCACGTGTCCATGGCGAAGCCCACGTGCTCGCGCCTGGGTGACGCGGTGATGGCCGCGTGCGAGGGCCTGGACATCAAGGTCGTGCGCGGCGGCACGTACCTGGTGATGGAGGGCCCGCAGTTCTCCACGCTGGCGGAGAGCAAGATGTACCGGCAGTGGGGCTGCGATGTGATTGGCATGACCAACATGCCGGAGGCCAAGCTCGCCCGTGAGGCGGAGATCTGCTACGCGAGCGTTTCGATGGTCACGGATTTCGACTGCTGGCATCCGGACCACGACGCGGTGACGGTGGACCAGGTGATCGCGGTGCTGCTGGGCAACGCGGGCAAGGCGCGCGGGCTGGTGAAGAACATCGCGCCGCTCGTGAGCCAGCACTCCACCCCGTGCCACGCCGGCTGCCAGACGGCGCTGGAGCACGCCATCATGACGTCGCCCGACGCGCGCGACCCGGCCATGGTGGAGAAGCTCTCCGCGGTGGCGGGCCGCGTCCTCAAGCGCTGAACGGCCGAACAAGGAAGACACGGCGATGAAAGTCCAAGGCGTTCCGATGCGCTCCATCTGGGTCGAGTCCGACGGCTGGAGCGTCGGCGTCATCGACCAGACGCGCCTGCCGCACGCGTTCGTGAAGGTGAAGCTGTCCACGGCGGACGAAGCGGGCCATGCCATCCGCAGCATGCTGGTGCGCGGCGCGCCGCTCATCGGCGCCACGGCGGCGTATGGCGTGTGTCTGGCCATGCGCCAGGACGCGTCCGACGGCGCGCTGGAGAAGGCGCTGACCATGCTCCGGGCCACGCGGCCCACGGCGGTGAACCTGCACTGGGCGCTGGATGGGATGCGGCAGGTGCTCGCGCCGCTGCAGCCGTCGGAGCGCGTGGAGGCGGCGTACCGGCAGGCGGCGGCGCTGTGCGACGAGGATGTGGCCATCAACCGCGCCATCGGCGAGCACGCGCTGAAGCTGTTCCAGGAGGCGTGGGACAAGAAGGGCCGCAAGGGACGGCTCAACGTGCTCACGCACTGCAACGCTGGCTGGCTGGCCACGGTGGACTGGGGCACGGCGCTGGCGCCCATGTACCTGGCGCACGACGCGGGCATCCCCCTGCACGTCTGGGTGGACGAAACGCGCCCGCGCAACCAGGGCGCGGTGCTGACGGCGTGGGAGCTGGGACAGCACGGCGTCCCTCACACGGTCATCGCGGACAACGTCGGCGGCCACCTGATGCAGCACGGGGAAGTGGACCTGTGCATCGTCGGCACGGACCGCACGACCGCGCGCGGGGACGTGGCGAACAAGATCGGCACGTACCTGAAGGCGCTGGCCGCGAAGGACAACGGCGTGCCGTTCTACGTGGCGCTGCCGTCGCCCACCATCGACTGGACCATCCAGGACGGCGTGAAGGAGATCCCCATCGAGCAGCGCGACGGCACGGAGCTCAGTGACGTCACGGGCCGGCTGCCTTCGGGAGACATCGCCACGGTGAGGATTACGCCTCCGGGGAGCCCCGCCGCGAACTACGCGTTCGACGTGACGCCCGCGCGGCTGGTGACGGCGCTCGTCACGGAGCGCGGCGTGTGTCCCGCGACGGAGGAGGGGATGCTGTCCCTCTTCCCGGAGCGGCGCGCTCAGCGGAGCCCCGCGAAGTGAGCGGGGCGGGGGGCCACCAGGCACTGCGCGAGGCGATGGTGGCCACCTCGCGGCGGATGAACACCTCCGGGCTGAACCAGGGCACGTCCGGCAACCTGAGCCAGCGGGTGGAGGGCGGCTTCCTCCTCACGCCGTCCGGGATGAACTACGAGACGATGACGCCGGAGGACCTGGTCCTCATGCGCTTCGACGGCTCGCACGAGGGCCACCGCAAGCCGTCCACCGAGTGGCAGCTGCACCGGGACCTCCTCCAGGCGCGGCCGGAGGTGGGCGCGGTGCTGCACACGCACAGCATGTTCAGCACCACGCTGGCCTGCCTGCGCCGGGGCATCCCCGCCTTCCACTACATGGTGTCCGCGGCGGGCGGCACGGACATCCGGTGCGCCGAGTACGCCACCTTCGGCACGCCGGAGCTGGCGAGGCACATGATGGTGGCCCTGGAGGGCCGCAAGGCGTGTCTGCTGGCCAACCACGGCATGGTCGCCGTGGGCATGGACCTGGCCGCGGCCTGGAAGCTGGCGGTGGAGGTGGAGACGCTGGCGGCCATGTATTGGCGCGCGCTCCAACTGGGCGAGCCCGTGGTGCTGGACGACGCGGAAATGGAGCGCGTGTTCCAGCAATTCCGGGGGTATGGCCAGTAGGCGTCGCTCCGCGCACATGTTCCTGCATGATTCTTGGGGTCCCTGCCTCTAAGTCGGACAGGGGGAGGCGGCTGGGTCAGCCTCGGTCTCCAGGAGGAGTCGGCATGCGGTGGGTTCTCGGGTGCATGGTGATGATGGCACTGGGGTGTGCCTCGCTCATGCCGGTGGGGCGGGAACCCTCGGATCCGCGGCTGAAGGACGCGCTCCAGGCCTACGAGCAGTCCGCGACGCTCTACGAGGAGGGTCGGTACGCGGAGGCCGTGGCGCCCGGTGAGCACGCCCTGGCGCTGCGGGAGGCAGTGCTCGGGGACTCGCATCCGGACGTCGCCTACTGCCTGAGCCTGCTGGGGGAGGTGTACCGCCTCCAGGGAGACTTCGCCCGGGCGGGCGTCGTTCACGAGCGCGCGCTGGCCATCCGGGAAGCGGTGGTGAACGACGACGCGGTGAAGGCCGTCACGGTGGCCAGGCTGCTCGGCTTCGCCGCCTCGCCCGCCATGGAGACGGACCGTCAGGCCGGGGGCTTCTACGACCATGGGCACGCGATGTCCCGGCGGACGAACAACCTGTTCAGCCTGGACAAGCGTCGCCGCATGGGGGCGTTCGCCAGCCAGGAGGTGACCCTCAGCGAGAACCAGTCCGCCTTCGCCGAGTCCCTCAACAACCTGGCCAACCTCTACCAGCAGCAGGGGCTCTACAGCCGCGCGGAGCCGCTCTACTCGCGCGCGTTGGACTTGAGGGAGACCGTGCTCGGCAAGCATCACCTCACCGTCTCGGACTCGCTCAACAACCTGGCGCTGCTCTACCGGGAGCAGGGGCTGTATGGCCGGGCGGAGCCGCTCTACGTGCGGGCGCTCGCCCTGCGCGAGTCGGCGCTGGGCAAGGAGGATCCGCTGGTCGCGGACTCGCTCGACACGCTGGCCACGCTCTACCAGGACCAGGGCCAGTACGGCCGGGCGGAGCCGCTGGGCCTGCGCGCGCTCTCCATAAGGGAGGAGGCGCTCGGCAAGAAGCATCCGTTGGTCGCGGACTCGCTCAACAACCTGGCCAATCTCTATCAGGACCAGGGGCTGTACGACCGGGCGGAGCCGCTCTACGTGCGGGCGCTGGCCATTCGCGAGGCGGCGACGGACGGCAGCTCTTCGGACCTGGCCGCCGCGCTCAACAACCTGGCCACGCTCTACCAGGCGCAGGGGAAGTACAGCCAGGCGGAGCCGCTCTACGCGCGGGCGCTGGCCATCTGGGAGAAGGCGTTCGGAACGCACCATCCGCACGTCGCGGCGTCGCTCAACAACCTGGCCACGCTGTACCGGAAGCAGGGGAAGTACAGCCAGGCGGAGCCGCTCTACGCGCGCGCGCTGGCCATCTGGGAGGAGGTTCTCGGCAAGAGGCATCCGGACGTCGCGGGGTCGCTCAACAACCTGGCCACGCTCTACCGGGACCAGGGGAAGTACAGCCAGGCGGAGCCGCTCTACGAGCGCGCGCTGGCGATTCGTGAAGCCGTGCTGGGCCGGAATCATCCGGACCTCGCTGCGTCGCTCAACAACCTGGCGCTCCTGCGTCTGGCGCAGCACCGCCTGGACGACGCGGTGCCCTTGTTCACGCGCGCCTTCGGAGTCTCCGAGCAGCGCCTGCGTCGCGAGGCGCTCGAGTTCTCCGAGGCGCGGCTGTCCAGCTTCCTCCAGCACCTGCGCGCGGACGAGGAGCAGCTCTACGCGCTCGTGCGAGCGCATCCGGACTCCGCCAACGTCCGGCGTCTGGCATTGAGCGCCGCGTTGCTGCTCAAGGGCCGCTCCGTGGAGGAGACGGCGGACATCTCCCGAGCGGTCTACCGGAGCCTGGGCGCGGAGGAGCGAGGCACCTTCGAGCAACTGCGCAAGCTGCGCACCCAGCTGGCCAGCCTCTCGCTGCACGGGCCCGGAGCGTTCACGCCGTCCTCCTATCAGCGGCAGCTCACGGCGCTGACCGAGCAGGGCGATGCGTTGGAGGCGACGCTCGCCAGCCGTTCCGCGCCGCTGCGCGCGTTGGCCGCGCTGCCCGCGCCGGATGACATCGTCGACCGTGTCGCGGGAGCCCTGCCGGACGATGGTGCCCTCGTGGAGTTCATCACCTACGAGGACCGTCCCCTCGTGCTGGGAACGGGCACGGCCCAGCTCCGCTGTCTGGCGTTGGTGCTGCTGCCCGACGGGAACATCCGCGCGTTGGACCTGGGGCCCGCGGCGCCCATCGAGGCCGCGGCCTCCAGTCTGCGGGACGCGTTGGCCCGCCGGGACGCGGCCTTCGAGGACTCCGCGCACGCGCTCTACCGGCTCGCGTTCCAACCGCTGCTCCCGCTGTTGGGGAAGGCCCGCCGCCTCTTCCTCTCACCGGATGGTCAGCTGGCGCTGGTGCCCTTCGCGGCGCTGCACGACGGCCGGCGGTACCTGGTGGACAGCTACGACTTCACCTACGTCACCTCCGGGAAGGATCTGCTGCCCCGGCCCCAGCAGCGGAGGCCGGCGTCCTCGGTGGTGGTGCTGGCGGATCCCACGTTCAACACGGGGCTCCAGGCTTCCACGCTCCCCGCGGGAGGCGCGTCCGTGGTGGCGGAGCGTTCGCCTTCGCTGCGGCGCGAGGACCTGGTGGCGCGTGACTGGGCACCGGTGCCGCTGCCGGGCTCGCGCGAGGAGGCGGAGGCCATCCAGCGCCTGTTCCCGCAGGCGCAGCTGTTCCTGGGACCGAAGGCGACCAAGGAGCGGCTGCTGCACCTGAGCACGCCGGGCATCCTGCACCTGGCGACCCACGGCTTCTTCCTGGAGGACGCCGCCGCGCCGGAGAACGCGCGAGCCGTCGCGACCTTCGGAGCGCTGGGCGAGGATCCGCAGGCCGCGCGCCCGCCGGATCCGCTGCTGCGCTCCGGCCTGCTGCTCGCGGGGGAGACGGAGAAGAATGCTTCCGACAGCGCGCTGGTGACGGCGCTGGAGCTGGCGGGCCTGGACCTGTGGGGCACGCAGCTGGTGGTCCTGTCCGCCTGTGACACGGGCCGGGGCGCGGTCCGGCGAGGCCAGGGCGTCTACGGCCTGCGCCGGGCCTTCCTGGTGGCGGGAGCGGAGACGGTGGTGATGAGCCTCTGGAAGGTGGACGACGCGACGACGCGCACGTTGATGGAGACCTACTATCGCCACCTGCTCGGCGGCGAGGGCCTGGCCACGGCGCTGCGTGAAGCGATGCGGGAGCTGCGCAGCGCGCAGCCCCATCCGCACTACTGGGCGCCGTTCATCGCCATGGGGCGGGATACGCCGCTGCGGCTGCTCCAGTGAACCATTGGTGAGCAAGCTGGCCGCTGAAAATAGTAACTACGCTCCGACTGCCGGACGCCGGACCAGACATGTCGTGGGTGTCCGTTGATGCGGAGGCGGTCTCAAGCGGTGAACGCACCACGTGGGTGCTCACCATGGCACCCTGCTTGACGGGAGGCACTGGGTGCGAGGCAGAGGGAAAGCAGCAAGGCTGACAGGTGAGGACAGGCTGGAGATTCGTC
>NZ_RAWQ01000070.1:0-41867 GCF_003668965.1 Corallococcus sp. AB030 | reverse complement strand
GCGCGGGGGCGCGGCGGGTTCGGCCTGCTGCGGCGGGGACAGCTCGAAGGTGGCCTCGTCCATGCCGAAGCTCAGCGGCGTGGCGGCCGTGGAGGTGATCTCGCCGTGGTAGTGGTGCCGGATGGCGCGCTCGATGGAGGACGCCGTCGCCACCACCACCTGGAGCTTCTGGCCGGAGTGGAAGGCCAGCTCCTGGAGGGACTCCACGTTGGTGGGATCCGACGTAGCCACGGTGAGCGTCTTGGAGCCGGGTTCGTAGGCGATGGGGAAGACGGTGTAGCGCTCGGCGATGTCCACGCGCAGCGCCTGGAGCGCGTTCGGAACGGGGACATGGGTGTCCAGGTTCACGGTGGGGATGGCCAGCTGCCGCGACAGGGCGTGCACCATGGAGCTTTCGTCCACGACGCCCATCTGCACCAGGGTGAGGCCCAACCGGCCGCCCCACTTGCGCTGCTCGGCGAGCGCCGTCCGCAGCTGGGTTTCAGTGAGCAGGCCGGCGTCCATCAGGATCTCACCCAACCGCCGCTTGCGGTTGGGGCCCGGGCCGGGAGGAACAGAAGGGGGAGGATTCACGGCCGGGCAGCATATCAGTGCCGGACACTCCCCAGGCCTTCGGTGGGTCACAAACAGGCCAGGGGGGCGGGGATGGGCTAGCCTGGGCCCCATGGTGCGAAGCCGAAGCGTCCTATTCGCCGCAGTCCTCGTCGCCTTCACCGCCGGTTGCGCCTCCAAGCGCCTCTCCGGCGCGGACCTGGACCGGGTCCAGCGGCCCGCATTCATCTCCCGCATCGAGGACGGCGCGGGGCCCAAGAGCAAGGTGTTCCAGGAGGACAGCGCGTACTCCGACAAGCTCAAGAAGCTGGAGCCCAAGGAGGCGGACCGCCGGCTCACCGTGAAGCTGCAGCAGGCGGTGACGCGCTTCGAGCTCTCCGAGCGCCTGCGCGTGACCACCCTGTCGCGCCTGCCGGAAGAGGCCCCCTGGACGAACGCGGTGGATCCCGCCCGCGTGGCTTCCGCGCTGGAGAGCTTCCTGGTGGAGGAGGTGCCCGCCAACGCGCCGGACTACGACTTGATGGCCCCGCTGGGCGCGGACACCATCGTGGAGTTCGTCATCCAGGACTACGGCATGCGCAGCGACGACGGGCACGCCGGGGCCTACCTCAAGGGTTACGGGCGCATGTTCCGGGTGGACGGGCGCTGGGAGCTGTGGCACCGGCCGTTCGACATGGACGCAGTGGAGCAGGGTGCCCCGCACCTGGATCCGTTCAAGGTCGGCAAGGACCCGGAGCTGTTCCGCCTGGCCATGACGGCCCTGTTGGACAAGGTGGCGGACATGTTCGTGAAGGACCTGACGCCCGCGAACCGCAAGGGCGCGGCCCCCTCGGGCAGCACCGCGCCGGACACCGTGCCCTCCGCTGTCACGCCCGCCGCGGCGGCGCCCACTCCGCCCGAGCACCAGCTGCCCCCGGGCGAGCTGCCGGATCCGGATGCTTGATTAGAAGAGGGCGTGCTCCGCCAGGAGCACACCCAGGCCCACGACGAAGCTGACCAACGTCACGGGCACGCCCACGCGCAGGTAGTCCATGAAGCCCATGCGGACCTTGCCGCGCGCGGCCTCGAAGACGATGAGGTTCGCCACGCTGCCCACCAGCGTGAGGTTGCCCGCGAGCGTGGAGCCCAGCGCGAGCACGTGCCACGCCAGCTCCGGCTCCTGCATGGTCGGCACCCACGCGCGCGCGAGCATCACGAACGGCACGTTGCTGAAGAGGTTGGACGCCACGAGCGTCAGGAATGCGAAGCCCAGCGTCTCGCGCCACGGCGGCCCGGCCATCAGCGGGGAGAACACGTGGCGGATGGCCTCCGCCCAGCCCGCCTTGTTCACCCCGTACACGACGACGAAGAGGCTGGCGAAGAAGAGCAGCAGCACCCAGTCCACGCGCTCCAGGGCCTCGCGCGGCTCGTGCCCGGACAGGGACATCACCAGCACGCCGCCCGCGAGCGCGCTCCAGCTCATGGGCAGGCCGGCGAAGAACGCCACCACCACGCCCAGCAGGACTCCCAGCCCCAGCGAGAGCAGCCGGCGGTCCACCTCCAGCGGGGGAGGGTGCGTGTCGAAGCGCGCGGACGGCAGCTCCTTGCGGAAGAGGTAGAGCAGCGCCAGGGCGACGATGACGGTGGAGAGGATGGCGGGCAGGGCCATGTACGCGGCGAACCGCGCGTAGCCCAGTCCGGACGCGCCCTGGATCAGCATGTTCTGCGGGTTGCCAGTGAAGGTGGCCACGGAGCCGCTGTTGCTGCCCATGCACACCGCGAGCAGGTACGGCACCGGTGGCAGGCGCGCGTCCTCCACCACCACCAGCACCAGCGGCGTGAGGAACAGGCACACGGTGTCGTTGACGAGGAACGCGGACAGGAACGCGCTCACGAACGTCACGGCCACCAGGAGCAGCCGCGGCGTGTGAGCCACCTTGAGGGCCTTGGCTCCGGCGGCGCGGAAGAAGTTCGCCTGCGCCAGGTACACGGCCAGCAGCATCATCCCCAGCAGGAGGACGATGGTGTCCATGTCGATGGCTTGCTGGTTCCGGTCCGCGCTGTGACCGAAGACCTCCGTGGGCGTGACGGCCCCGGCGACGACCATCAGCGTGGCGCCCAGCAGGGCACCTCCGGGACGGTCCAGCTTGATGAAGGGCAGCCTCGCCCCGGCGATGAAGATGTACGTGAACAGGAAGATCGCGAGCGCCACGGGCGCGGGACACTAGGGTCCGCTCCTCGGACCCGTCGAGGTCCCCTGGAGCCGCCTGTCCAGCAGGGAATCGAGCCGGCTACTGTCGGGTGGGAATGTGGGTGATGGGCCCCCAAAAGACCGCCGTGGTGGGTCCTGACGCGCGTTGTCCTTCCGGGTACACGTCTGTACAGTGGCCGGCCCTATGAAGCCCGAGAAGGAAACCGAGGCCTTCTCCGGCCCGCGCCGCACGCCGTGGTCAGGGGCTCGCGGGCTGGACGCCGTCCTCCAGGGATGGCGGACGGACCGGCAGGTGTGGCCGAACATCGTCCATGACGCCGTGACACCCGCCCGCGCTGGCGTGTTCGCGCCGATGCCAGAGGGGCTGGCCCCCCAGGTCCGGGACGCGCTCAAGCGCCGGGGCGTGGAGCAGCTCTTCTCCCATCAGGCCGAAGCCTTCGAGCGGGCCCGCGACGGGGAGAGCCTGGTCATCGCCACGCCGACCGCGTCCGGCAAGAGCCTCTGCTACAACCTGCCGCTGTTGGATCGCTTCGCGCGCGAGCCGGAAGCGCGGGCGCTCTACCTGTTCCCCACCAAGGCCCTGTCTCGCGATCAGGAAGAGTCGCTGCGCGCCTTCATGCGTGAGGCGGGCCTGGGCCATGGCGCCATCACCTTCGACGGTGACACTCCGGGGGACGCGCGCCGGGCGGCTCGCGAGCGTGCGGGCGTGGTGCTCACCAACCCGGACATGCTGCACACGGGCATCCTTCCGCACCACGCGAACTGGGCGCGGCTGTTCTCGAACCTGCGCTACGTCGTCATCGACGAGCTGCACACGTACCGGGGCGTCTTCGGTTCGCACCTGGCGAACGTGCTGCGGCGGTTGCAGCGGGTGGCGCGGTTCCACGGGGCATCGCCCACGTTCATCCTGGCGTCGGCGACCATCGGCAATCCGAAGGCGCACGCGGAGCGGATGCTGGGGCGCGAGGTGGCGCTCGTGTCGGAGAGCGGGGCGCCGTCCGGTGAGCGCCGGGTGTTGGTCTACAACCCGCCGGTGGTGAACGCGGAGTTGGGCATCCGCGCCAGCTATCTGAAGAGCGCGGTGCGGCTCACCTCGGACCTGGTGCGCGCGGGGGTGTCCACGCTGCTGTTCGGCCAGTCGCGCAACAACGTGGAGGTGATGCTCAAGTACCTCCGCGACCGGTTCGTGGAGGAGAAGCTGGATCCGTCGCTCATCCAGGGCTACCGGGGCGGCTACCTGCCGGGCACCCGCCGCGCGACGGAGGCCGCGATGCGCGCGGGCGAGGTGCGCTGCGTGGTGGCCACCAACGCGCTGGAGTTGGGCATCGACATCGGTTCGTTGGACGCGGTGGTGTGCGCGGGCTACCCGGGCTCCGTGGCGGCGCTGGCGCAGCGCTTCGGCCGCGCGGGCCGGCGAGGCATGGGGAGCCTGGCGCTGCTGGTGACGTCCAGCGCGCCGTTGGATCAGTACTTCGCGGCGGATCCGCGCGCGCTCACGGGAGCGCCGGTGGAGCATGCGCGGATTGATCCGGACAACGTGGAGATCTTGGTCCAGCACCTGAAGTGCGCGGCGTTCGAGCTGCCCTTCGAGGAAGGGGACGCGTTCGGCGACGTGCCGGTGGAGAACACCACGGAGGCGCTGGACTTCCTCACGCAGCACCAGGTGGTGCACCCGTCGCAGGCGCCGGAGGGCGGGCGCCGGATGTTCCACTGGTCGTCGGACGCGTATCCGGCGCACCACGTGTCGTTGCGCAGCGTGGGCTGGGACAACGTGGTGGTCATCGAGCGCGGCACGGACAAGACGCTGGCGGAGATGGACTTCCGCTCCGCGCACACGCAGCTGCACGAACAGGCCATCTACCAGCACGACTCCGAGCAGTACCAGGTGGAGATGCTGGACCTGGAGAACCACAAGGCGTTCGTGCGGAAGGTGGCGCCGGACTACTTCACGGACGCGATGACGAACGTGCGCGTGAGCGTCATCCAGGAGGACCAGGGAGCGCCGCTGGGGCCCTCGCTGCACGCGGGCCTGGGCGAGGTGTCCGTCATCGAGAAGGTGGTCGGCTACAAGAAGATCAAGTTCCACACGCACGAGAACGTGGGCTACGGCGACGTGCGGCTGCCGGAGATGCAGATGCACACGTCGGCGCTGTGGCTGACGGTGCCGGAGGCGGTGGTGCGGAGCATGGACGCGCCCCGGCCCGCGGTCATCGACGCGCTTCGAGGCCTGGGTTCCGCGCTGCGCACGGTGGCGTGCGTGGGGTTGATGAGCGACCCGCGAGACCTGGGCCGCACGCTGGGCAGCAAGGACGAGCCGGACGGTCCGCCGCGCAAGGAAGGCGGCGTGGGCTTCGATCCGACGCTGTTCCTCTACGACAACGTGCCCGGTGGCGTTGGACTGGCGGCGCGGCTGTACGATCAGCGCGAGGAACTGCTCCTGCGAGGGCGCAAGTTGCTGGAGTCGTGCCCGTGCGAGGACGGGTGTCCGGCGTGCATCGGGCCGGCGGCGGGTGGGCAGCCGGGGAGCGCGTCGTCGGGGTCGCATCCGCGCAAGCGGCTGGCGTTGGACCTGCTGGCGGCGCTCGGCGTCGCCGGGGTGCAGTGAGGAGCACGGGCGCGGCATGGACCTGAAGCGCAAGCTGTCCCGACTCACCAACGCGGGCCCCGGCAGTCAGGCCCGGGCGCCCGTGGATACCGTCGTGGAGACACCGGCGGTGGAGGCGCGCGCGCAGGACGCGGCGGTGGCTCCGATTCCGCCGGTGGAAGAGGCGGGCACGACCACCATCGCGGAGGTGCTGGTCCAGGCGCTGCGCAAGCGCATGTCGATGGACGGGGAGGGGACTGACGGCGGGCAGCCTCCCGAGACCGCATTGCGTACCGCGCAGGCGGAGGTCGCTGACCGCGAGGCCACGCGGGCGGACGGTCTCGTGGACCTGCGCGAGGAGGCGCGGCGGCGGCTCGCGGCGAAGCGCGGCGGTGCGGCGGACGGTCCCGCGGATCCACGGGTGGAAGCGCTGCGCCAGATGCTGTCGTTCTGGGCGGAGCGTCAGGGTACGGCGTCCGCTCGGAAGGCGGTGGCGCCGGCCCCCGAGCCGCGTGCCTTGCCCGTGGAGGCGAGGGCGACGCCGCATGGCACGGTGCACGTGGCCGAGCAGGTGTATGCGCCGGACCATCGTCACGGCACGGCACCGGTGGCGGCGGCGCTCGACGTGGAGGCGCGGCTGGTGGCGGGGCTGGCGCTGCATCCGGAGCTGGAGTCGGTGGACTTCACGCGGATGTTGATGCTGGACACGGAGACGACGGGGCTCGCGGGCGGTACGGGAACGGTGCCGTTCCTGGTGGGCCTGGGTTGGTTCGAAGGCCGCTCGATGCGCGTGCAGCAGCTCTTCCTGAGGCGCATGGGAGAAGAGGCGCCCATGCTGCGCCTCCTGGCCGAGCGCATGGCGTCGTCGTCCTGCCTGGTCACGTACAACGGCAAGAGCTTCGACTGGCCGCTGCTGCGCACGCGCTTCGTGCTCAACCGGGTGCCAGTGCCGAAGGAGCTGCCGCACCTGGACCTGCTGCACTGCGCGCGGCGCGTGTTCAAGCACCGCGGCGAGGGCGCGCGGCTGGTGCACCTGGAGTCAAAGGTGCTGGGGCATCATCGGGTCGGGGACGTGGATGGTTCGCAGATCCCGGAGCTGTACTTCCGCTTCCTGCGCGGCACGGACGGTTCGGAGCTGGTGCCGGTGCTGGAGCACAACCAGAAGGACCTGCTGCTGCTGGCGGCGCTGATGGGCGATCTGGTGCGCCGCTTCCAGTCCGAAGGCTCGGAGCAGCAGGACCCCCGGGATCTGCTGGGCTTCGCGCAGGTGGCGGAGAGGGCAGGGGACGCGGCGCGGGCGCTGACGTTCGCGAAGGCCGCCGCGGAGAGCGGAGGCCCGGTGGGAATCGAAGCGCTGGTGCTGGCCTCGCGCCTCTGCCGCCGCTCGGGGGATTGCGACACGGCGGTGGCGCACCTGCAGCGTGCGCTCACGTTCGCGAAGCCCGGACAGGGCGCGGTGTTGCACCTGTCCCTGACGAAGCTCTACGAGCACTCCCTCAAGGACCTGCCTCGGGCCCTGTACCACGCCAGGCTCGCCGCCCCGGTGGAGCTGCCGGAGGACCACCAGCTCCGCCTGGAGCGCCTGGAGCGGCGCCTGTCGCGTCAGGGGGCCTGAGCATCAGCTCCCCCTGCGTCTGGGGCAACGCCAGCGTCCGAAGATGCGTCCAGGAAGGGCAGGGGCCGCGGATGCGCCGGGTCGAAGGAGGGTGAGACGCCAGGGGCGGCCTTCTCCATGACACCGCCGTCCGCGAAAGGGATGTACGGCTCCAGCCCATCCAGGATCCGGCGAAGGATGCGGCCATCACGGCTGATGGCATACCGGACCCCAGAGTCGAGTCCCGGCTGGGATCCGCCGCATGCCGACGGGTCCATATCGATGCGCACGAAGACGATGTCTTCACGCTGAATGACCCTGAAGACATGTGACATGCGCCTGTCGGTGCACGGCGCTTCAGACCGGTCCGGAGGCAGATAATCATTCGCCGCCAAGGTCAGGGCGCGGATCACGGCTCCATCCAGCACGACGGGCTGCTCGGATGTGCTGACCTGGATCTGCGTCTGATCGAAGAACTGCGGGAAGACTATCGAACGGTCATCCTTCACCGGGGCAGCGCCCGCCACGAACTCGCGTGCACACCCGGCGGCGATCCCCAGAAACAGCAACACGGCCGGCTCACGGCAACGCATCACGCAAGCCTGGGAACCACGCGACGAGCAACCGCTGCGTGCCCAGCTTCACGAAGGCCCGGCCCGACTCGCCGTCCTGGTACACGCGCTTCTTGCCGTCACGCTCGTAGGTCCGGGCCGGCACGTGCGCCCGGATCAGCACCGCGCCTTTCGGGTACGCCTCGGCTCGCCGCTGCACCTTCGCGAACTGGAGCGATTCCTCCGGACCCTCCACCTGCTCGATGACCGTTTCCAGCGGGTGGCGCATGTCCGGCATCTGGAACTCCAACGTCATCCCCGGGGCCAGCTCCTGCCGGTACTCCTCCGGGAACAGCACGTTGAGCGACGGCAGCACGTTCCGGTTCATCAGGGCCGCCACCGGCTGGCCCGCCTCCACCTGGGCCCCCTTCGTCACCGCCACCTGGCCCACCATCGCCTCCAGCGGTGCCACCACCTCCGCTGCCCCGGTCGCCGTCTCCAGCCGCGCCACCACCTGCCCGGCCTTGACCGGCTGGCTCAGCCCCACGTCCACCGACATCACTCGCCCCGCGGCTGGAGCAGGGACGTCCACCCACTCGCCTTGCTGGAGCAGCACCTGCCCTCGCGCGGACCGGTCCACCCGCACCCTCCCCGCGAGCACTCCCAGCGTCACCACCGCTCCCACCGCGCTCCAGGTCCATGCCCGCCGTGAAAAGCGGGACGTCGGCTTGGGTGGGGAGGAGACAGGCATCGGAGGGGATTCAGGCCGCGGATCCATGTGCGGAGCAGGATGATCCATCCCGGCCTCCCTGCGCCAGGACTGGTTGGAACGTGGGATTCACCGCGAGGTCTTCAACCGGGTCCCTGAAACTTGACGGACTCGCACGCCTGCTCGCCCTACAGGGATGTATCCCTGCATCACCCCGGGGCGCCTTGTGCCATGCTGCGTGCGCCTCGTGGATTCTTCCTTCCTCAGATTCGGGTCCCTGGTCCTCGCCGGACTCCTTGCTCCGGGCGCGTTCGCGGCTGAGCCGACGCGTGAGGAACAGGTGCGCGCGGAGCTGGAACGCCAGCTGCGCGACATGGTCCCCGAGTCCCCTTCCGAAGTGCAGGTGCTCTTCGCGGGCTTCAAGCCCGAGGACGGCTACCGGCTCGTGGAGACCGACTTCCTCCTGGATGGCGAACCGCTCGCCGTCCCGGGACTGAAGGAACTCAACGCGCCCGGCGTGCACCGGCTCGCGGTCCTGAAGGTCGAACCGGGCGAGCACACCCTCGTCTCGCGCGTCACGTACACCAACGGCTCCTGGAGCCTGTTCAGCGAGACCAACGGCTTCCTCTGGAAGATCACCGCCTCCGTCGGCTTCCAGACCCAGCGCGGTCTGCGCGTCGTGGTGAAGGCGTCCCCCAGCGTCGTGCCCAACGCGCCGGATCCGCGCCTCAAGCTCAAGCTCACCCACGCCGTCACCGCGGAGATGATCAAGCCTCCGCAGGACGAGCCCGCCGTCGTCACCGCGCCGCCGCCCGTGAAGCCCGCGCCCGTGGATGCCGGGGCCCCGGTGAAGGTCGTCCAGCCCACGCCTCCGACGGACGCGGGCGTGAAGCCCACGACGACTGTCGTCTCCGTGACGCCGCCCGTGGAGCGTCCGCCGGTGGCGCCCAGCCGCCTGCGCCTCCAGGTGACGTCGAAGAAGCCCACCTCCGCCACCGCCTTCGTGCGCGGCACGGGCGAGCCCCTGAAGCTCACCGTGCCCGGCAAGAAGCCGCAGGACGTGCCCCTGTCCGCGGGCGCGTACACCGTGGACCTCATCGCCGACGGCTTCCTCGCGCAGACGCGCCAGGTGGAGCTGGCCGCCGGGGCGGACTCGTCGCTCGCCTTCGCGCTGGTGCCCGCGCCCAAGGCCGCCAAGGCCGCCAAGGTGCAGGAGGGCCGCATCGAGCTGCCCGACCCCCTGAGCTTCGACGAGAAGAAGCCCGTGCCCGCCAAGGCCACGCTCGCGGGCCTGGACCTGGCGGTGGACCTGCTGGTGCGCGACCCGAAGGCCCGCCTGCGCGTCGAGGGCCACACCGACTCGCGCGAGGTCCCCGAGCCCGCGCGCCAGAGCCTCTCCGACGCCCGCGCCCGCGCCGTGGCCGACATGCTCGTCCGCGCCGGCGTGGCCCCGTCCCGCGTGGAGGCCGTGGGTCTGGGCGACCGCAATCCCAAGGCTCCCAACCTGATTCCTCGTGGACGTGAGCTCAACCGCCGCGTGGAGCTGGTGCTGCTGCGTCCCTGAGCCTTGAGGTTGCTGGAGGGCTCCTCTAGCGTCCCGTGCGTTCTTCGCCAAAGGGACGCGCGATGCCTCGCTACGAGTTCACGGAAGGCAGCTCCAGCAAGTTCTGGGAGATCACCCTGGAGGGCACCACGCTGACCAAGCGCTGGGGCCGCATCGGCTCCGACGGCCAGGAGAAGGTCGAGGAGTTCGACTCCAAGGCGGAGGCGAAGAAGGCCTACGAAGCGCAGGTCCACGAGAAGGAGCGCAAGGGCTACACGCGCGCCGAGGGCGGGGACAGCGACGGCGCGGAGGCCACCGCCGAGTCCGCCGTCAACCCGGACCTGGAGGCCGCCATCCTCGCGAAGCCCGACGACGCGAAGGGCTACCTCGCGTACGCCGAATGGCTCAAGGGCGAGGGCGATCCACGCGCTGAGCTGATCCTCCTCCAGCACTCCGCGCTGGAAGCGCCTGCGGCCACGCGCAAGAAGGTGGCGACGCTCATCGAGGACCACGCCAACGAGCTCCTGGGCGAATCGCTTTCGGAGGCCGTCTCCGACGAGACCCTCAAGCTCGAATGGCACCTGGGCTTCATCCGAGAGGCCCGCCTGGGTCAGGTGGACTACGACTCCTCGGCGAACATCCCGGACCTGCTGGCCGAGCTGCTGGCCCATCCGTCCGCGCGGTTCCTGAGCCGCCTGACCCTCGGCATGGCCAACTTCGACGGCGAGAACGACTACGACGAAACGCTGGAGGTGCTCGCGAAGGCGAAGCCCGCGCCGCCGTTGCGCTCGCTGTTCATCGGCGACTTCGAGTTCCCGGACGAGACGGAGATCTCCTGGACGCAGGTGGGCGACCTCAAGCCGCTCTACAAGGTCTACCCCCAGCTCCAGGAGCTGCGCGTGCGCGGCGGTGAGATCGGGTTCGGGAAGATCGACCTGCCGGAGCTGCGCTCGTTCACCGTGGAGACCGGGGGCCTCCACCAGGGCGCGGTGAAGGAGATCGTGAAGGCGAAGTGGCCGAAGCTGGAGTCGCTGGAGGTCTGGTTCGGCCAGGAGAACTACGGCGCGAGCGGCGGCGTGAAGGACCTCAAGCCGCTGCTCGACGCGGAGGGCGTGCCGGCCCTGCGCAAGCTGGGGCTGCGCAACTCCGAGTTCACGGACGAGCTGTGCGCGGCGCTGCTCAAGTCGAAGATCCTGGCCCAGATTGAAGAGCTGGATCTGTCCATGGGCACGATGAGCGACACGGGCGCGGACACGCTGGCCCAGAACGCCAAGGCCTTCGCGCACCTCAAGACGCTGGACGTCACCCAGAACTTCCTCACGAAGGCCGGGCAGAAGACCGTGGCCAACGTCGCGAAGTCCGTGGCGAGCGGCAACCAGCGCACGCCCTACGACGAGGAGTCGCGCTACGCCGCCGTGGGCGAGTAGCCCACCCCCATGCCGTACGCCGCGCCGCCGTTCCTGATCATCGGCAATCCCGGGAACCGGCGCGTCACGCTCTTCCAGGAGGCACTGCTCCGCGCCGGGCTGCCTCCCGCGCACGTGGTGCCATGGGAGACGGTGGCCCGCGCGCCCGACGTCCTCTTGGAGCTGCCCGATACGGAGCGCCTCGTCCGTATCGACGCGGCGGGGGAGGACGCAGCCGTGGAGCGCGACTTCCTTCAGCGCGGCTACGCGGATGCGCTCGGCGCCGGCTGTGACACCATTACGCCCGAGGCACTGGAAGCGCTGCCGGATGAACACGGCCGCGTGTTGTGCCCCCGGCAGCATCACCTGGGTTTCCTGCGCGTGCTGGAGGACCTGTCCGCGCGGTTCGCCCAGCGTCCCCGATGGCGCGTGCTGTCCTCACCCCGCGCCATCGCGGACCTGTTCGACAAGCGCATCACGTCGCGCCGGTACTCGTCCCTGGGCATCCCCGTGCCGCCGTTCCTGGACGTGGCTCCGGGCACGACGCCGGAGGCCCTGCGCCAGGCGTTGCGCGAAGCGAACTTCCGCGAAGCATTCGTGAAGCTGTCCTGTGGTTCGTCCGCGTCGTGCCTCGCCGTGTACCGGCCTGGGTTGGCGCATGGCTCGCTGCTCACCAGCCTGCATCGAGGCACCACCGGCTGGTTCAACTCCCTCAAGGTGCGCCGTGTGACGGACGCTCGGGAGGTGGACGCGGTGCTGACCTTCCTCCTGCGCGAGGGCTCACAGGTGGAGGAGGCCCGGCCCAAGGCACGGCTGGGTGGGGACCTGTTCGACTGCCGTGTCCTCACCGTGCGCGGCGAGCCCGTCTTCACCGTGGTGCGCCAGAGCCGCCTGCCCATCACCAACCTGCACCTGGGCGGCTACCGGGGAGACCTGGACGCCTTCCACGCGGCGGTACCCCCCGCCGAAATGGAGGCCGCGATGGAGAGCTGCCGCGCTGTGGCCCGCGCGCACGACTGCCTCCACGTGGGCATCGACCTGATGTTCGAGGACTTCTTCCACGGCCACCGCGTGCTGGAGGCGAACGCCTTCGGGGACCTGCTCCCCGGCCTCACTCGCGACGGCCTGTCCGTCTACGACTGGGAGATCCGCGAAGCGCTGCGCTGAGCGCCGCCCGTCCACAGCCGCGTCGCCGGTACGCGCTCCAGCAGCCCGGAGCCGAACACGCGATCCAGCTCCAGGTACTCCAGGTGCACGTAGCCGATGTGACACCCGCACGTGTCCTTCGAGCACGGGCGCGGCTTCAACGCCGCGTCGAAGTCCGGCGCGTACAGGTTGCCCAGCGGTTCCTTGATGAAGTGACACCGGTACGCGGTGCCGTCACCGTCCACGGACAGCACGGACTCGCCGCCACGGCAGGCCCGGCCCCGGCTGGGGTGACGGGTGTTGTTCATGGGGAAGAGCGGGTCGATGCGGGTGAAGCGCTCCACGTCCTCGGGCGTGTACGCGTCCAGGCCGTCCTTGACCGCGTTGATCCACAGGTACGTGTCCTCGGGCAGTTCGCGGCGCAGGGCCTCGGCCTCGTCCGCGAAGCGCCGGAAGCCCACCATGCCCGCGCTGTGCCGCACGCCGTGCTCCGACAACCGCTCGCACTGCGCGAGGAAGCGCGAACGCTTCATCCACTCCGGATGGTACGTGGCCCAGATGCCCAGCTTCTCCGTGCGGCAGTCCGTGAGCCAATCCAACCGGCAGGAGAGGTTCGTCTGCACCGCCGCGCGCTCCACGTGGGGCAGGTGCGTCAGCCGCGCGAGGGCCTGCTGATACCAGGGCCAGATGAGCGCCTCGCCCCACGGCGTGAAGAACACGGACACGGTGTCCTGCGTGCGCGACTCCACCCACTGGAGGAACCGCTCCAGGTCCGCGCGGTCCTTCGTCAGCTCCTCTTCGCTCTGCTTCCACTTGCCGAAGGGGCAGTACTCGCAGCCGTAGTTACAGCCGGACAGCGGGCCCCGGTAGAGCACGGTGAGCTTCATCGCCAGGCGTACTCCGTCATGCGCGCGCGCACGGCCTCGGAGTCCAACCAGGGACCAATCAAGTCGGAGCGCTCCACGCCCGCGGGAGTGAGCTGGAACACGCCGTCCACGTCGCGCGCCAGCCCGTGCGCCTCCAGCTCCGCGAGCATCGGGAAGTCCGCCTTCGCCTCCGTGCCGAAGCGCTGGCGGTACACGCCCGGGTCCACGCCCTCCGCCAGCAGCGACAGCACCAGGTGCCGGTGGCGCTGCTCTGCCGCGTCCAGCACGAAGCCGTAGCGCACCTCACCGAAAGAGGCCGTGTCCCGTTCGCTGTACGCCTGGATGATGCCGCGCACCTCTCGCGAGGCCACCGCGTATTCGGACGAGTAGTGCACCGCGCCCGTGTACGAGCGTGCCCCCACGCCCAGGCCCACCATGCCGTCCTCCTGACAGCGGTACACCGCGCCGCGAGCCGCGGGAGCATGCGCCGCGCGGAACATCCGCATGGACACCTGCGTGTAGCCGCGCGACAGGAGGAAGTCCCGGCCGGTCCGGTAGAGCGACAGCCGCAGGTCGTCCCACGCGCGCGACTTCTTGCCCAGGAAGGTGAGGGGCCGCACGTAGAGCGGGTAGAGGTACAGCTCCTCGGGCGCGTACCGCAGCGCCGCCTCCAGCGAGTGGAGGAACGTCTCCACCGTCTGGCCCTCGATGCCGTAGATGAGGTCCAGGTTGAGCGTGGGGAAGCCCGCGCTCCGCAGCAGCTCCACCGTGGCCTCCACCTGCGCCGTCTTCTGCGGCCGCTTCACCGCGGCGACCTCCGACTCCAGGAAGCTCTGCACGCCCATGCTCACCCGGTCCACGCCCCGGGCCTTCAAGAGCGCGACCTTGTCCGCGTCCACCGTCTCCGGCGATACCTCCACGGACATGGGCACGTCGCGCGGGTTCACGCCCAGCTCCGCCGCCAGGTCGAACACCGTCTCCAGCCCCGCGACGTCCAGCAGGGTGGGGGTGCCACCGCCAATCGCGGCCCGAGCGAACGTCGACGGCCCCAGCGCCTCCTTCACCCGGCGGGCCTCGCGCTTCAGCGCGGCGAGCCACGCTTCGACGACGTCCTCCTTCGGGCCCGCGGCGGTGAAGAGGTTGCAGAACCCGCAGCGCATCTCGCAGAAGGGCACGTGCAGGTAGAGGAACAGCGCGTCCCGCCGCTCCTTCGCCCAGACGTCCTCCAACGGCAGCGCGGGCGTCAGCGGGCGGTAGGCCGTCTTGTGCGGGTAGCCGTACAGGTACGCCACGTACGGCGTCCCTTCGAGCATCGACTCCAGGCGCGTCATGGCGCGGAGTCTACCGGCAGCACGAACTGGCCATAGGGCACCGTCCACACCACCGGGTGCCCCAGCCGGTGTCCCGTGTAGCCGTCCTCGCCGTACGCCGTGCCGTGGTCCGAGCACACGATGCAGAACGCCGGGCCGCGCCGTCGCAGCGCCTGGAAGAGGGGGGGCAGCTGACTGTCCACGTACGCCAGCGCCGCCGCGTGCGTCGCCTTGGAGTCCTCCGTCGCCCCGCGCACGTAGTGCCGGTTGGGCTGGTGCAGCGCGGAGACGTTGATGAACAGGAACACCCGCTGCTCCCGGGGCAGTGACTCCAGGATTTTCACTGCGAGTGATGCCTGGTTTTCCGTGGATTGGGGATCGGTGACGCCCAGCTCCGGGGCCCAGTGCGCCTCGGAGAAGAGGCCCGGGAGCACTCGGCCCAGGGGGTTCTTCTGGTTGAAGAACCCCGTCCCGCCAATACACACCGTGTGATAGCCGCGCCCGGCCAGCCCCGTGACGAGGTCCGGCGCGTCCAGCACGCAGGTGCCGGGGCCCGTCGTCTCGCTGCCCTCGAAGCGCAGGGCGAAGGGGCGCGAGTGCCGGCCCGGAGTGACAGGGGTGGGGAGGAAGCCCGCGAAGAAGGCCTGGTGCGCGGCGTAGGTGAAGCTCGCCGGGGTGTGTCGCTCCTCCCACCGGCCGCCAGGCAGCAACGCGGCCAGGGTGGGGGTGCGGCCTGCTTCCAACTCCTCCCGGGCCACGTCGTAGCGGAGCGTGTCCAGCGTGAGGAAGAGCAGGTCGTGCGTGTCGACCAGCGCGTTCAGGTCATGCATGCGGACGAAGCGGGGCGGGGAGGGGACCTCATCGATGGGAGGTCCCATACCCCGCCCGGGACGGCGGGACTACGACATCGGGACGGTCTCGGCCGGGGGGCGCGGCTGCGCCGGGGCCGGGGTCCGCGGCTGCGCCGGGGCGGCGGCCTCGGGCGGCATGGACTCGAGCGGGCGGCGCGCGGCGTTGGGGTTCCGGGTGTCCACGGTCGAGTTGTAGAGCGTCGTGGCGAAGGTCTGCTGCCCGTTGGTGGACAGCGTGCGGAAGGCGCGGTCCAGCGCCTGCTGGCCGCCCTGCAGGCCCTGGCCCATGGTGCGCTCCACCAGCGCGCGCGCCTGCTGCTCGTTGAGGCGCGCCGTGAACGGGCCGGAGCCGGACGCCGCCGCGTCGTCGCTGGAGAAGGCGCCGCGCGCCATGGCCGCCGCGTTCGGATCCGTGAAGGTCAGCTCGTAGCTCGTCTCCGGGGGCTGGCCGGGACGCGTGGTGGTGGTCGCCACCACGGAGTCGTTGATGGCCGTGCGCGCCCGGCCGTTGCCGTCCGCGCCCACCTGCATGTCCGTGGTCTGCGTGCTGCCCGCCACGTTGCGGTCCGTCTGGCGCACGGTCTGATCCCCCGCGCCGTCCGCGGTGAGGCGCGTCTGGCGCTCGGTGGTGGCCACCTCGCGGCCCAGCACGCGGCCCTCGCGGGTCTGGTCCAGCGTGTCCGTGCGGTTCACGTTGCTCACGCCCGCACCGTTCTCGCGGGGCAGCTGGCCGGTGCGCATGAAGTCGTCATAGGCAGCGCGGCCTTCCGGCGTGCGGATGTTGAAGTCCGCGGACTGGGTGTGCCCCAGGCGCTGATCCTGCCGGCCCTCCAGGCCGCGGATGTTGGTGGCGTCCCGCTGGCGGCCGTCGCTGGTCACCGTGGCGCGCACGGTGTCTTCCGACGTGCGCTGCACCTCGTAGCGCTGCGTCTGGGTGCGGTCATACGACGTGCTCAGCCCCAGCCGCTCGCCCAGCCGGCCCGGGCCCGCGCGCAGGCCCGCGTTGAAGCCCGCTTGGCCCTGGACTTCCGCCCGGGCGCGGGTGCCCACCGGCCACGTCTCCGGGGAGGCGGGGTTGGGCAGCTGGCCATTGCGGATGGCGTCCGTGGCGGCCTCGCGCGGCACCTCCACGCGCAGGCTTCCCTGTAGCCCGAACGAACCACTCGCGTTCGCCGTCCCCAGGCGCGTCGGAACGCCGCCCCGGGGCGTCGAGCCGCGGTTGCCCACCTGGCCCTGGGCCTCCAGGACGAAGTTGTCACCCTGCGTCGTCACCCGGGCGCGGCCCGAGGGGCGCAGCGCGGCGGCGGGCGAGAACGAGTCGCGGTTGCGCTCCGCCGCGGCCTGCGCCTCGGGCGGCTGCTGCGCGGGCGCCTGCGGTTGCGGCGCGCTCGCGGGGCGGTTGGCGGGAACCGTCGACTGCGTCGGCTGGAAGGTCGGAGTGGGCCGGTTCGGATTGATGGAAGTCATGTGTATTGAGGTTATCGACCTTTCCGGCGGTTTGTTTCCGCTCAGTGTGTGGCTCTTACACTCCTGATTGTTGAGAGATTCGGGCTACTTCCACCCATCCAGAACCACTTGGACCTACTAGGAGCGAACGCCCCGGACGCAAAAAAGCACGCCCTATTGCAACTGAGTGGCAAGGACTTGAAATACAGTCTTAATGTGTATTACAGGTTATTCTCACTTTGAAGGGAGTGCACGACATGCAGAACATGCGGAAGCAGTTCTCGACGTCTCGTGGTGGCTGGCGGCCGGTGACGGCGCTGGTGCTGGGCTGCACCCTGGCGGTTCCGGCTGGAGCGCTCGCGGCGGAGCGCACCCCTTCATCGGCCACGCGGGCTCCGGCGGCGCCGGGCGCGGCGGTGGCGACGGCGCTCAAGGCAGGGGGTACGACGCTGGCGACGCCGTCGGGACGGGTGTTCCACCAGACGGCGCGACCGGTCAGCGGCCTGCGCAGCCTGGACGTGGTGCGGGACACCGGCGTGCAGCTGCACGTCTGGCGTGAGCGGCAGGCGGACGGCACGGAGCGCGCCTTCTCCGCGTACACGCGCGGCGGCTCGGAGCTGCTGGGCCGCGTGCAGCAGGAGGAGTACCTCATCCGGTTGGCGGAGGCGTCGTTCGACCCGCTGGCTCGCACCGCGCCGCTGTTGGGCAACGCGCTGGTGGCGGACCGGGACAACACCCTGTCGCTGGTGCAGTTCCACGGCACGCCGCTGCCGGAGTACCGCGAGACCATCGAGAACGCGGGCGGCAAGGTGCTGCGCTTCCTGTCGGACCACACGTACCTCGTGGAGATGCCGTCGGAGGTCCGCGCCCGGGTGTCCCAGCTTCCGGCCGTGCGCTGGGTGGGGGACTACCACCCGGAGTGGCGCGTGGAGCCGGTGCTGCGGGACGCGCTGCTCGGACGGGCGGCGGCGCTGGCGCCCCAACGCTACTCCATCATGCTGGGTGAGGGCGGCGCGGCCCGCCAGGCCCGCGTGACGGCGCTGGTGGAGCGGCTGGGCGGCAAGGTGGATCTGGTGGAGCCGGGCGGCCTGCGCGTGGAGGCCACGCTCAACCAGGAGCAGCTGGCCTCGGTCGCGCGCGCCAACGAGGTGCAGTTCATCGACCGCTGGGGTGGCCCCGGCGAGGTGGACATGGACATCGTGCGCGAGACGGGCGGCGCCAACTACGTCCAGGGGCTCAAGGGCTGGAACGGGCAGGGCGTGCGCGGGGAGATCTTCGACACCGAGCTGCGCACCACCCACCGTGAGTGGCCGACGACGCCCATCATCCACAGCACGGGCACGTCCTCCGGTTCGCTGCACGGCACCAGCTGCTACAGCCACAACTTCGCCAGTGGAGTGGATCCGCTGGCCAAGGGCATCTTGCCGGGCGGGCAGGGCATCTTCTTCCTCTACTCGGAGTCCACGCAGTTCGGCGGCACCAAGTCCCGGCTCGCGATGAACCAGGAGCTGCTCAACCCGAACGGCCCCTACCGCGCGGTGTTCCAGACCTCCAGCGTGGGCAGCACGCTGACGACGGCGTACACGACCATCTCCGCGGAGGTGGACGACTACCTGTTCAAGGCGCCCCTCCTCAGCACGCAGTCGCAGAGCAACAACGGCTCACGCAACTCCCGGCCGCAGGCGTGGGCGAAGAACATCGTCTCCGTGGGCGGCATCCGGCACTACAACACGCAGGCGCGCACGGATGATCGCTGGTCGTCGGGCGCGAGCATCGGCCCGGCGGCGGACGGCCGCATCAAGCCGGACCTGGCCTTCTACTACGACAACGTCCGGGGCGCGTACGGCTCCTCGGACACCGCGTACACGGAGTTCAGCGGCACCAGCTCCGCCACGCCGCAGACGGCGGGCTTCTTCGGCTTGCTGCACCAGATGTGGCACGAGGGCGTGTGGGCCGGCCACGGCAAGAAGGCGGACGTCTTCACCAGCCGCCCGAAGATGGCCACCGCCAAGGCGCTGATGATCAACGGCGCGTCCAAGTACAACTGGCTGGCTGGCGGCGCCAACGCGGACATTGACCGCAACAAGCAGGGCTGGGGAACGTCTGACGTCAAGCGCCTGTATGACCGCGCCGCGAAGACGTTCGTCGTGGACGAGACGGATGTGCTCGCGCCGCTCGGCTCCAGGACGTACTCCTTCACCGTGGCCAGCGGCGAGCCGGAGCTCAACGTCACGATGGTCTACACGGATCCCATGGGCACGGTGGGTGCGGCGCGGGCGCGCATCAACGACCTGTCCCTGCGCGTGACGGCGCCCAACGGCACCGTGTACTGGGGCAACAACGGCCTGACCGCGGGCAACGTCTCCACGTCCGGCGGCGTGTCCAACAAGGTGGACACCGTGGAGAACGTCTTCCTCGCGAACCCCGCCGCGGGCACGTGGAAGGTGGAGGTCCTGGCGGATGAGGTGGTCCAGGACGCCCACACGGCGACGGCGGCGGTGGACGCCAACTACGCCCTGGTGGTGAGCGGCGTGAACCTCAACGCGAAGGCGCCGTAGTCGTTCCGTGCGCGGGCTCCGGTGTGTCCGGGGCCCGCGCCGTCGCGGTCAGTGCGGGGCGTCCGCGGGCTTCGCCGGGGCCTGCTGCTGGACCAAGGGCTTCGCGGCGCGCTGGATTTTCAGGCCCATCTCAGCGACTCGGTGACTCGCCGCTCAACCAGAATGCACGGTTGCCGCTGCGCAGCGCCCGCTCCAGGAACTCCGCGAAGCTGGATGCGATGCGCTCCATCTCCTCCGGGAATGTCTCATGGAAGGCGTCGAACAGCGGGTATTGGCCCGCCTCGCGCTGGGTGCTGTCCAGGACGACGTAGTCGGAGTCCTGCATGTCCACCAGCGTGAATACGGACGGCGCCCCGTCCCGGTCCTCGTCGCTGGCTCGGATGGCCAGGCGGGCGCGGCGGATCTCCGCGAGCGGCAAGACGCGGTAGAGGGCATCGACCCGTGGCGCGAAGAGCGTGCACCCGTCGCAGTGCAGGTAGAAGGCGCGCAGGTCCTCGTCCAGTTCCCACCCGACGCGCGCCTCGAAGGCGGCCAACTGCGCGAGCGTCGCGGGCGCGTTGGGGAAGTGGAGCCGGGAGACTTCGGCCAGGAGTGGGTCCATGGGCATGGCCGTCAATCCACGTAGGGCCGCTCGGGGCCCGGCTTCAGCCACTGGCCACCCGGCGCGTAGCAGGCGGGATACTCGCGGTTGAGCACGCCGTGCACGTTGTCGGGCACCGGGAGGACGTTGTCGCGGGCCACCGGCGCCCCTCCGTGCCCCAGGTCAAAAATATGGTGCCCCTGCCAGTTGGCACCGCCCGTCGATGGCCAGCCGCCGAACTCGCGGCCCCACTCATCGCGGAACGCGTTACGAGAGTTCTTCCATGTGTCCCGGCGCCACTTCCCGTCCGACACCTTCGGGTAGTCGCAGCAGCAGTGGGTGATGGCAAGGCGGCCGCCGGCCTCCGCGGGCATGAAGAGGTAGCGCCCCTGCCAGTCCCCCTTGATGTCCGCCAGCCACATGCAGCCCATGAGCGGGTAGCCCTGCGCTGCGCACTTCGACTCGCACCGGGACAGGAACGCGGCGCTGCACTGCCAGGGCCCGTAGTAGATGGTCGTGCGGAGCTGCCCTCCGTCCGGCGTCCTGACGACCGACCCGACCCACTTCGCGCGCGCCGGACTGCCGCCCCCACCGACAGTTGCCGAGCCGCACCCGACGAGGGCGAGGAACACGGCTGCGCTCGCGAGGCTGCGGATGGTGAAAGTGGCTGCCATTGCAATCCATGACAACACGGCAAGTTGAGGTTGAGAGGCGCGGCGTGCCCTGTTGGTCGCTTCCGTGCGCGGGCTCCGGCGGGTCCGGGGCCCGCGCCGTCGCGGTCAGTGCGGGGCGTCCGCGGGCTTCGCCGGGGCCTGCTGCTGGACCACGGGCTTCGCGGCGCGTTGGAGGACGGGCAGGGACGGGCTCAGCGTGCCCAGGTAGAGCCGGCCGTGGAAGCCTGTCTCGCCCGGCGCGTCGAAGAGGGCCACCTTGCGCGGCGTGTTCGGCTCCTGGCGCGCGTCCGCCGCCGGGTTGATGCCGTGCACGTCACAGTCCACCTGCTGCCAGACGTTGAAGCGGCAGGCGAAGTGGGCCCCGCGCGCGAAGCCCACGTCCAGGGCCCGCACGGGTGAGGAGGGCAGGGCGGCGGTGAGGCGGTGGCCCATGGGTTCGAACTTCGAATCCCAGTTCACGCCACCGGTGCGCACGTGCACGTCGCCCGCGAGCACGAGCATCCACGCGTCCGGGTTCTCCTTGCGGAAGGCGATGAGGTTCGCGGCCATCTCCTCCTCGCGCGCGTTGCCCGCCGCCTGCTTGGAGTCGAACGCCACCACCGACACGGCGTGGCCCTGGTGCCGCAGGCGTCGCGCGGCCTCCAGCAGGTGGATGACGCCCGCGCTGCTGCGGCCGTCCTGATCCACGCGGCGGAAGAAGTCGCTCAGCACGAGCAGCCGCTCCAGGTCCGCGTCGGTGCCGGCGCTGGTGAGGTACTCGTCGAGCGCGCCCTGATCCACGGACGGCACGGACAGGGCCAGCGCCACCGGCAGCTTCTTCGCCGTGGCGTCGCAGAGCATCCGCGAGGCGGCGTCCGGCAGTTCGCGCGTGCCCATGGGGTCCGCGACCAGCACGGTGCCGCCCTGCGTGAGCAGCGCGTCCACGCCCTCCACGGGGTCACCGCAGCGGGGCGCGGCTTCCGGGGTCTCCGGGGTCCAGCCGGCGACCTTCACGTCGCGCACGGGGATGGAGGCCTTGCCGCCGACCAGTTCCAGGGAGGGGGCCATCTCCAGGCGCATCAGCAGCTTGCGCTCCTGGGGCAGGTCGCGGATGCCGCGGCGCAGCCGGAAGCCCTCCAT
The DNA here is from genome assembly GCF_003668965.1 of Corallococcus sp. AB030. Taxonomy (NCBI): domain Bacteria; kingdom Pseudomonadati; phylum Myxococcota; class Myxococcia; order Myxococcales; family Myxococcaceae; genus Corallococcus; species Corallococcus sp. AB030. The sequence goes on along the minus strand of NZ_RAWQ01000070.1, from coordinate 20,187 downwards.
CTGCGGGACGGCCTCGAAGGTCTCGTGGGCGAACACCTCGCGGTTGTGGTTGTAGTAGTGGTCGTTCCGCTTCTGGCTGCCCGGCTCGGGCGTCTGCTGCGTGACGGCGTCCTCCGCCTCGCGGTACTGGAGCCGGAAGATGCGCACGATGGACTGGCGCGGGCCGACCTCTTCGGGGCGCACCAGGTAGCGTTCGAAGGTGCGGTTGCCGCGCACGTTCACGCCGATCTCCCAGGACTGGGAGTACAGCTCATGCGTGGTGTTGTTCTCGAAGATGTCCAGTCGCTGCTCTTCCAGCAGGCGGCGCGCGACGAACATCGCCTCATCCAGAGGCACCAGGTACACGCGCTCCACGGTGGGGATGGGCTCCGTGTCCAGAGGATCCCCATCCAGCCCACGTGAGATGCCCGTGCAACCCGTCATGCACAGAAGTCCCAGCATCCAGTGCATCCGCATGGTCCTGCCCCCTTTCGTGGAAGGGGACGGCCCAAGGCAGCACCATCCCCGGACGCCTGAGTCTAGCACTCCGGGTATGGAAATTGCGCAACCCCGTATCAGTGCTCCGCGTCCGCGGGCTTCGCGGCGCCCTGCTGTTGCTGGGCCACGGGCGGCGCGGCGCGCTGGATGACCGGGGGTGAGGCGTTGAGGGCTCCCACCCAGAGGCGGCCGTGGAAGCCCGTGTCGCTGGGCGCATCGAACATGGCCACCTTGCGCGGCGTGCCCGGCTCCTGGCGCAGCTCCGGGGTCGGGCTGAGCGCGAAGACGTTGCAGTCCACCTGCTCCCAGACGTTGAACCGGCAGGAGAACTGCGAACCTCGCGCGAAGCCCACCTCCAGCGCCTTCACCGGCGACGCGGGCAGCGCCTTCGTCAGCCGCCAGCCCAACGGCTCGAAGTCCTTGTTCCAGCTCACCGGCTTCGTGCGCACGTGCACGTCACCCGCGAGCGCCAGCAGCCACGTGTCCGGATTCGCCTGGCGGTACGCGATGAGATTCTTCGCCATCTCCGCCTCGCGCGCGTTGCCAGAGGCGTTGTTCGAATCGAACGCCAGCACCGTCACGGAGTGCCCCTGTGCACGCAGCCTCCGCGCCTGCTCGATGAGGCGGAGCAGGGCGCCGCTGCTGCGGCCGTCCTGATACACGCGGCGCCAGAACGAGCTGACCACCAGCAGCCGCTCCAGGTCCGGGCCGTGGCCCTCGCTGGCCAGGTAGTCGTCCAGCGCGCCCTGATCCTCCGACGGCATGGACAGCGCCAACGCCACGGACAGCTTCTTCTCCACCGCGTCGCAGAGCATCCGCGTGGCGATCTCCGGCAGCTCACGCGTGCCCAGTGGATCTCCCACCAGCACCGTGTTCCCCGCCGTGAGCAGCGGCCCCACGCCCTGCAGCGGCGCCCCGCACTTCACCGGCGGCGGCTGGGCCGTGTCGTCATCCCAGCCCTCCACCTGCACGGCGCGCACGGGCGCGTTCGTCCTGCCGCCCACCAGCTCCAGCGACGGCACCATCTCCAGCTTCGCCAGCAGCTTGCGCTCCAGGGGCAGGTCGCGCGTGCCGCGCACCATCTTGAAGCCCTCCATGTCCGGCACGCCCTCGAACGTGAAGCGCTCGAACGTCTTCCGGGAGAGGTACTTCTCCTCGTCCGCGATGCGCTCGTTGAGCCACTTGGGCTTCACCTCGATGATCGTGTCCTGCTCGCGGTAGCTCAGCCGGAAGACGCGGATGACCGACTGGCGAGGCCCCAGCGACGCTCCCTTCACGAAGTAGCGCTCGTAGGTGCGGTTGCCGGGCAGGTTCACCCCGGGCTCGTGCGCGGACGTGTAGAGCTCGTGGTGGCCCTCGCGCTCGAAGACGTCGTAGCGCTGCGACTCGAAGACGCGCCGCATGGTGAAGAGCGCCTCGTCCAGCGGGACCAGGTACACCGTCTCCTCGGTGGGGACCTCCTCGTCCTCCGGCGTGTCGTCATGGAGGTCCTTCGTCAGGCTCGCGCAGCCGCCGACGCACAACGACAGTCCCAGCAACCAGTGAAACCGCATGGCATGACCTCCGGCCCACCCGATGTGCTCCGATGTTGCTAGCGGCGGGGGTGCGGCGTCCCGGCTCCCACGGCCGGGACGACGGGAATCAGTCTACCGGGAAACGCACGGCAAACACGTGTGTCAGGCAGAACGGGTGGGAGCGGCTCCCTGGCCCGTGAGCGAGCGGACGACATCCAGCGCGTGTTCGGCGTGCTTCTTCACCTGGATTTGCGACTCGAACGCGTAGCGGATGGTGCCGCCCTTGTCCGCGACGAACGTCACCCGGCCGGGCAATAGCCCCAGGAAGTTGGTGCCCACCCCGAAGGCCTTGCGCGCCGCGCCATCCGGGTCGCTGAGGAGCCGGAAGGGGAGGCGGTACTTGGCGACGAACTTCTCGTGGGACTCCGCGGAGTCGCTGCTGATGCCCACCACGTCCGCGCCCGCGTCCGTGAAGTCCTGGTACTGATCCCTCAGGCTGCAGGCCTGGACCGTACATCCCGGGGAGTCGTCCCTCGGGTAGAAGTAGATGACCATCGCCTTGTCACCCAGCAGGTCGCGCAGGCGCACCGGCGCGCCGCCCGGCCCCTGCAGTGTGACATCCGGAACCGCATCCCCTTCTTTCAGCATCTTGGCCATGAAAGTCCCTCTCCTCCCGGGTGGGAGCATGGACCGCGCACGGCCTGACCCGCAAATCAATCAGGGCAACCGGGTTGCCCGGAATTCAAGGGCCTGGGCATTCTTTCGAGGAATGGAGCCACGCGACATGATGGACACCGAGGACTCCCGCAGGGGGCCCTCCCGCGCCGCCCCGGCGGACCGGCTGTACCTGCTGCTCCTGCAGGGGAACACCTCCACGCTGGTGCCGTTGCCCCGGGAAGGGTCGGTGGTGATTGGCCGCGCGGTGGGGGCGGACGTGGTGGTGGAGGACGCGTCGGTGAGCCGCCAGCACGCGAAGGTGGGCGTGGCGGAGGGCGAGGCGTTCATCGCGGACCTGGGCAGCCACAACGGCGTGCGGGTCAACGGCGAGCGGGTGCAGGGGACGCGGCCCCTGGACGGCGGCGACGTGGTGACGCTGGGCAACGTGACGCTGGTGTTCCACCGGGGCGAGCGGCCCCTGCCGGAGCGGCGGGCGCTGGAGACCGAAGGGCTGCGGGCCCGGCTCTCCGAGGAGCTGGACCGGGTGCACAGCTCGGGTCTGGCGGTGAGCGTGCTCGCGCTGGAGGTGGAGTCCGCGCGGGTGCCGCAGGTGGAGCTGGTGCGGGCGCTGCACGGCGCGCTGCGGTTGATGGACGGGGTGGGACAGGTGGGTGGCACGCTGATGGTGCTGCTGCCGGACCTGTCCGGCGAGGAAGCGGAAGCGGCGGCGGCGCACCTGGTGTCGGTGCTCACGCCGCTGGCCGGGCGGGGACGGGCGGGGCTGGCGTCCGCGCCGGGGGGCGGGATGCAGGGGGACGCGCTGCTGGGCTCGGCGAAGGCGGCGGCCCTGGCGGCGGCGCCCGGAGAGACACGGGTCAGCGGGCCTTCGATGTACCGGCTGGCGCTGGGGGAGCGTTCAGTGGTGGTGGCGGACGCGGCGCTGATGCGTCTGTTCGAATTGCTGCGCCGGCTGGCGGCGAGCCCCCTGCCGGTGCTCATCCACGGCGAGACGGGGGCGGGAAAGGAGAACGCGGCGTGGGCGGTGCATCACTGGTCGCCGCGTTCGGCGCAGCCCTTCGTGGCGCTCAACTGCGCGGCGCTGCCGGAGAGCCTGGTGGAAGGGGAGCTGTTCGGCCACGAGCGGGGCGCGTTCTCAGGCGCGGACCGGGCGCGCGCGGGCCTGCTGGAGCGGGCCAGTGGCGGCACGTTGTTCCTGGACGAGGTGGCGGAGCTGTCGCTGCCCATCCAGGCCAAGCTGCTGCGCGCGTTGGATCAGCAGGTGATCACCCGGCTGGGCGATTCGCGCGAGCGGCCCGTGGACCTGCGCGTGGTGGCGGCCACGCACCGCGTGCTGGCGGACGAGGTGAAGGCGGGGCGCTTCCGGCAGGACCTGTTCTTCCGCCTGTCCGCGGCGGTGGTGATGTTGCCGCCGTTGCGAGACAGGCCCCGCGAGCTGCCGTTGCTGGCGCGGGCGTTCCTGGAGGACGCCTGCGCGAGGGCAGGGCGCCCGCCGCTGCACCTGTCCGCCGCGACCATGGAGGTGCTGGGCGCGCACGCGTGGCCGGGCAACGTGCGCGAGTTGAAGAACACGGTGGAGTACGCGGTGGCCACGTCTCCGGGGCCGGTGGTGGAGCCATCGCACCTGCCGGAGTCCCTGCGGGCGCTGCCTCCACCCGAGCCGGAGGCGGTGCGCGCCGAGGAGGGCGGCACGGAGGCGCCGAGGGTGTTCCAGAACCTGGCGGAGGAGCTGCGGACGCTGGAGCGGCAGCGGATGGTGGAGGCGCTGGAGGCGACGGGTGGGGTGCAGACGCGTGCGGCGCAGCTCATCGGGATGCCGCTGCGCACGTTCGCGTTCAAGCTGAAGCAGCACCGCATCTCACCCTCACGAGGCCGGGGCGCGGCGGGTGAATGAGGAGCGAGCCGCTTCCAGCCTGGCAGCCGCCCGCGACGTTCGGGGAGTACCGCCTGTTGCAGCCGCTGGGGCGGGGCGCGATGGGGGAGGTGTACCTCGCGCACGACACGGTGCTGGACCGGCTGGTGGCGGTGAAGTTCATCGCGGGCGTCGCGCCGGATGAAGTGCAGCGCGAGCGCTTCCGCACGGAGGCGCGGGCCATCGCGAGGGTGCAGCATCCGAACGTGGTGGGCATCCACCGCGTGGGCGAGGTGAAGGACCGGCCCTATCTCGTCTCGGAGTTCTTGAGAGGGGACAGCCTGGACCGGCTGGCCCGGCCGGTGCCCTGGACGCGGGTGCTGGAGATTGGCATCGGGCTGGCGAAGGGGCTCGCGGCGGCGCATCGGCAGGGGGTGCTGCACCGGGACCTCAAGCCCGCGAACGCGCTGCTGACCGAGGACGGTCAGGTGAAGCTGCTCGACTTCGGCGTGGCGAAGCTGCTCGACGTGGCGATGGCGCCCGTCGGGCCCGTGCGCCCACCGGAAGGAGCAGGTGCCCTGCTCGTGGAGGGTGCGGCGACGGTGGATCTGCCCGGCGTGGAGGATTCGCGACGGACCTCGACCGTCGATGTGCCGAGGCAGGGGGCCGCCACGGGCCGTCCAGGGACGGCGGCCTCGGATCCTGGCCTCGCACTGCGGACCGCGACGTCGACGCCACTCCCACCGGAGCGCCTCCTCGGTCCCGCGGACCTGCTGGCCACGGGCCGCATCGGGACACCGCTCTACATGGCCCCGGAGGTCTGGCGAGGAGAACCGGCCACGGTCCGCAGCGATCTCTTCTCGCTGGGCGTGCTCCTCTACGAGCTGTGCGGCGGCCCCACGCCCGGACCGCTCGCGGAGGCCCCGCGACTCCCCCGGAGCTTCGAGCCCCTGGACGTCGTGGTCCCCGGCGCCGATGCGACGTTCGCCGCCATCCTCGCCCGCTGCCTCGCGCATGATCCGTTCGCGCGCTTCGAATCCGCGGACGCCCTGCGCGAAGCCCTGGAGTCCATCACCTCGCGCGGCGCCACTCCGGCCATCGCGCCCCCGCGTCCACGGTGGCTGCGCATCACCCGCGTGCTCGCGCTCCCGGGGCTCGCGGTGGCCATCCTCGCTGGCGGCAACTGGTGGGGCGAACGTTCCCGGCGCATCGACGCGGAGAAGGCCATGGCCTCCGCCTCCTCCATCCTCGACGAAGGCCGCGCCCTGGACACCCGCATCGAAGTCCTCCGCACGGAGGCCTTCACCGCGTTCGACACCGACCGCTCCTCCGAAGCGGAGGCCTCCTGGGCCCAGGCCCTGGAGCTGGGCGCGAAGCAGGCCCGCCGCTACGAGGACGCCAGCACCGTCCTCGAAGCCGCGCAGACACGCGTGGGCCGGGGCTCGAACCTCGCCCTGGATCAACGCGTCGCGGAGGTCCTCCTCCAGCGGATCCTCTTCGCGGAGCGCGACCGCGAAGCCGGCGTCCAGACCACGCTGACCCAACGCCTGAACGAACTGGACCCGAGCGCCCGCACGAGCCGGAAGCTGACCGCCCCCGTCCGGATGGAGCTGGACAGCGAACCCCCTGGCGCCGTCATCCAGGTTGAATCCTTCGAGCCCCAGCCCGGCGGCCCGCCGCGCTGGTCCGAGCCCAGGGCCTTCGACAAGACGCCCATGACCTCCGGCCTCACGCTGGAGGCCGGATCGCACCGGCTGACCTTCACGCTCCCGGACCGGCCGCCCGTCCACTACCCGGTCATGCTCACGCGCGGAGAGACCTTCCAGGCGAAGGTCCCCATCCCCGAACGCGTCCCGGACGGCTACGTCTACGTGCCCCCCGGCCGCTTCCTCTACGGCAGCGGCGACGACGAGACCATCCGCCGCACCGTCATCCGCACGCGCCCGATGCACCGGCTCACCACCGGCGCCTTCCTCATCGCGCGCCACGAAGTCACCTATGCGGACTGGCTCGCCTGGCTGCGCGAACTGCCCGCCTCCGAGCGCGCCGCGCGCAGGCCCCGGGGCACCAACTACTTCGGCACCATCGAGCTGCGCCCGGCCAACGACAGCACCTGGACCTTCCACTTGGAGCACGAAGGCGTCACGTACCAGGCGAGGGAAGGGGAGCCGCTGCGCTACCAGGACCGCACCCTGCGCGCCGAACAGGACTGGCGCCGCTTCCCCGTGTCCGGCATCTCCTGGGAGGACGCCCGCGCGTACACCGCGTGGCTGGATGCCACCGGCCGGCTGCCCCGTGCACGCCTGTGCTCCGAACGCGAATGGGAACGCGCGGCCCGGGGCGCGGATGGACGCGACTACCCGCACGGCCCGGTGCTCGCGCCGGATGACGCCAACTTCGACGCCACCTACGGCCGCAAGCCGCGCGCCTTCGGGCCGGACGCGGTGGGTTCGCATCCCGCGTCGGACAGCCCCTTCGGCGTGGCCGACCTGTCCGGCAACGTGTGGGAATGGCTGGTGACGGACACGAACAGCACGCCTGCGTACGGCGGCGGTTCGTTCTACCAGGACGCGCTCACCGCCCGCGCCCTCAACCACGGCGACGGCGAACCGCGCACACGCTTCCCCTTCATCGGGATGCGCGTGTGCGCGTCCATGCCCTGACGCCATGACTCAGAGATCGCGCGCCGGCAGCTGTCCCACCGCCGGCAGGTAGCCCAGCTCCCGGACGAGGATGAACCCGGGCTGGGCCTGCGTGGACGTCGCGAAGACGCCCGGCGTCAGCAGGGACCGCCACAGCTTCAGCGGCCGGCGCTGACCCGCGCTGGTGACGTCCACGGAGCTGTACACGAAGCCTTCGATGCCCTGGTCTCCGTTGAGGGGCTGGAGGGCGAAGCCCGCGAGGCGTTCACACTGGTGATCGTCCGTGAGCAGGTAGCGCCCGTTGCTGTTCGCGCACCGGTACAGCGGCTTGATGAGGCTGCCCATGCGCGTCCGGATGTCGGCCGGCAGCTTCGAGGAGAGGATGGGCCCCTCCTTGCGCTGCGGCGTGAACGGCGTCACGTCCGCCGCTCCGTCCGCATCCAGGTCCAGGTGGACGCCGGTCACGCTGCTGCCGCCTTCGATGGTCGACTCATCCACCGTCACCGCGGTGGTCGTCACGTAGCTGTTGTTGGCGACGTCCTTGAACATCACCAGCGACCGGTCGATGAAGAGCGAATAGGACACGAGCAGCGTCGAGCTGGCATAGGCCGACAGGTTCATCGATTCGCAGGGCCGCGTCGCACGCGGGGCCAGGAGGAGCTTGCGGTTCACGCACGTGGCCTCCAGGGGCAGCGTGTCCCAGCGCTTCTTGCTCAGGCACAGCGGCCGCACACCACCGCAGTCATCCACCTTCCACACGGCCTCCAGGGAGTATCCCTCCAGGGCGACCGGCAGTTTTCCTCCGTCCAGTTGGATCGCGTCGTTCGGGCCCATGAACTTCAGCGGCGTCCCGTCCAGCGTGTTGCTCCGGCCCTCGCCGCAGTAGTCCGCCGTGGCCATGCGAGTGCACAGCTGGTGGTACTCCCGCGCGACGCCCTGCGAGGACGTCGCGTTCCAGGGCGGATAGCCCCAGTCGATGCACTTGGCGATGACGCCGCCGCCCACGAAGAACGGCTGGCTCGTGCCCTCGTCCTTCGGCGCGCAGGCGAAGGTGAAGTACTCGTAGTTGGGGATCAGCTCGCCGCCCGTGGACCACGCATGCGGCACCGCGAGCGCGAATCCGCTGCCCGTGGGGCACAGCGCCTGGGGCGCCGCGTCCTCCGTGGACGCCGTCACGCGGTACTCCCAGAACGCCTTGCCGTCAGCCACGTTCTGGTCCGTGCACGGGAAGGTGGGCGCCGTGATGCCGACGTGGCACCGGACCTGATCGATGGTGAGCTTCACCGAGCGCCCCTCGAAGGGCGCGCGGAAGGACGTGCCCACGAGGCCCACCCCCTCCAGGACCCGCACCGGCATCGGGGGATTGCCACCCGTACAGATCTGGACGCCGACCAGCCGCCCGCCAGACATCGCCGCCATGGGTGGCTCGCAAACCAGCCCGGTGGGAGGCGCGGAGACCTCGATGGAGTTCAACGGGATGTTCACGTTCTCGAAGCGCCCCGAGCCGTGCAGCTTCGTTCCCTGCGCGCTGTTCACCGGCGGCGGATCCGCCTCTGCGCCCAGGGCCGTCAGGAGCCCCATCGCCAGGCACCACCGCGTCAACGTCCTGCCGCTCGCCTTCATGTGTCCATCTCCACAGGCCTTCGAATCCGTGGGGCGCACCATCGCGTCCCCGCTGCATATGGAACGGACCGTGCGCGTGAAGTTGGCTACGGATTTCTGTTTTGTGCGGAGCGCGCAAACCTTGCCGTGCATGCAAGGATTGCCGTGCCGCGCATGCGAGGAGCGTGTGCAAGCCTTGCACGCTCCGAGCGCGGCGCGATGCGGCGGGCGATCCAGCTTCCGTGCCCGGTCGGCATCGCCCAAGATGCATTTCCTTCCGAATTTCCCCCGCATTTTCCGCAAAGAGGAGGGGAGCATGGCCTTCCACCCCCGCGGCCTCGTGGCCGCGCTCGCGCTGTTCTCGCTGTCCGGTCCCGCCCTCGCGCAGGCCCCCGCCGCGCCGCCCAAGCCGCCCGCGAGTCCAGAGGATGAACGCGCCGCGTTCGTCCGGTCGCACTTCACGAAGTACGAGGTGCGCATCCCCATGCGCGACGGCGTGAAGCTCTTCACGACGTTCTACGTCCCCAACGACGCGAGCCCCCAGAAGCGCTACCCCGTGCTGATGATGCGCACGCCGTACTCGATCAACCCCTACGGCGCGGGACGCTATCCCAGGACCCTGGGCCTGCCCGGCTTCGAGAAGGAGGGCTTCATCTTCGCCTTCCAGGACGTGCGCGGCCGGTACATGTCCGAGGGCGAGTTCGTCAACGTGCGCCCCCACCGCGACACCAAGAAGGGCAAGGAGGTGGACGAGAGCAGCGACACGTACGACACCATCGACTGGCTGGTGAAGCGCGTGCCCCACAACAACGGCAAGGTGGGCATGTGGGGCGTGTCCTATCCGGGCTTCTACACGTCCGCGGGCGCCATCGATTCGCACCCCGCGCTCAAGGCGGTGTCGCCGCAGGCGCCCATCGCGGACTGGTTCTGGGACGACATGCACCGGCATGGCGCCCTCAACCTCCAGCTGGCGTTCAGCTTCTTCTCCGTCTTCGGAAAGCCCCGGCCCGCGCCCACGGATGACGTGGAGTGGAAGCCCTTCGACTTCGGCACCCCGGACGCCTACCAGTTCTTCCTGGACCTGGGCCCGGTGGCCAACGCGGACGCGAAGCACTTCCACGGGGACGTGGCCTTCTGGAAGGACATCACCGCGCACCCCAACTACGACGCCTTCTGGCAGGCGCGGAACCTGCTGCCGCACCTGAAGAACATCAAGGCGGCGGTGATGGTGGTGGGCGGCTGGTACGACACGGAGGACCTCTACGGGCCGCTGCGCACGTACGCCGCCATCGAGAAGCAGAACCCCGGCATCGCCAACACGCTGGTGATGGGCCCGTGGCCCCACGGCGGATGGATGCGCGGGGAGGGCGCGTCGCTGGGAGACGCGGACTTCGGCTTCCCCACCAGCGCCACGTATCAGGACCTGGTGCTGGCCTTCTTCAAGCAGCACCTGAAGGGAGGCCCGGACGCGGCCGTGCCGGAGGCGCTCGTCTTCGAAGGCGGCGCCAACCGCTGGCGCCAGCTGGACGCCTGGCCGCCCAAGGGCACAAAGGAGGCGCGCCTGTACTTCCAGCCCCAGGGCGCGCTGGCGTTCCAGGCCCCCAAGGCGGCGGCGCCGTCGTTCGACGAATACGTGAGCGACCCGGCGAAGCCCGTGCCGTACACGCAGGACCTGAGCCCCGGCTGGTCCAAGTCGTACATGACGGAGGATCAGCGCTTCGCCTCGCGCCGGCCGGACGTGCTCACGTACCAGACGGAGCCGCTGACCCAGGACCTCACGCTCGCGGGCCCGCTGGAGGCGGAGTTGTGGGTTTCCACGACGGGCAGTGACGCGGACTGGGTGGTGAAGCTGGTGGACGTGAACCCCGGGAAGGTGCCCGGCTGGACGAAGGAGCAGGAACAGTCCGGCGAGCACAACCGGGGCGCGCAGCAGACGCTGGTGCGAGGGGAGCCGTTCCGCGGCCGCTTCCGCGACAGCTACTCCCAGCCCAAGCCCTTCACGCCCAACGAGGTGACGAAGGTGCGCTTCGTCATCAACGACGTGTTCCACACCTTCCAGCGCGGCCACCGGCTGATGGTGCAGGTGCAGTCGAGCTGGTTCCCGTTCATCGACCGCAACCCGCAGACCTACGTGTCCAGCATCTACGAGGCGAAGCCCACCGACTTCGTGCGTGCGATGCACCGGCTGCACCACACGGCGGCCCAGCCCAGTGCGTTGAAGGTGAACGTCCTGCCCGCGTTGGACGAGTAGATCCCCGGTTCGCTCGCGCGCGGTCTGCTAGGCTGCGCGCCCGCCACCACGCGGGTGGCCCTTCACCGGGCCGCGCGCCACGACACGCCATGACGGGAGGGACATGACCGGTCACGACCGGCCCGACGCCGGGCGGGTGCTGCTCGACGGAAAGTTGGGGGAGGGGGGCGGCCACGTCCTCCGCTCCGCGCTGTCCCTGTCGCTCATCACCGGCCGTCCCTTCCATCTCAGCGGGCTGCGCGGGCACCGCGACCCGCCGGGGCTGCGTCCCCATCACCTGGCCTACGTGCGCGGCGCGGACGCGCTGAGCGGCGGCACCAGCGAGGGCGCCTCCGTGGGCTCCACGGAGCTGCGCTTCACGCCCGGCCCGGTGCGCGCGGGGGACTACCTGCTGGAGGCCGGCGCGTCCGGCAGCACGCCCCGGCTCTTCCAGTGTCTGGTGTACCCGCTGGCGCTCGCGGGCGGCGGACGGCTCACGCTGCGAGGCGCCACGCACCTGAGGGGCGGGCCCAGCTTCCACGAGCTCGTCGGCGCGTGGCAGTCGGTGGCGCGCGCATACGGGCTGCCCGTTCAGCTGTCGCTCACCCACGCGGGCTTCCTTCCGGAGGGCGCGGGCGAGTTCACCGCGGAGGTGGGCGCCCCGGCCGAACCGCCCGTGCGCGTGGACCTGCCCGCGCGCGGCGTGCTGCGGGAGGTGCGGGTGATGTCCGTCGTGGGCGGGCTGCCCTTCGCGGTGGCGGAGCGTCAGTCCCGCGCCGCGGTGGCCGCGCTGCGCGAGCGGGGCATCCTGGCGGAGGCGGACAACCGGCCGCTGGCGGTGACGCGCTCACAGGGCTCCGCGACGCTCGTGCTGGCGCAGTTCGAGCACACCGTGGCGGGCTTCACGTCGCTGGGCGAGCGGGGCCTGGACGCCGAAGGGGTGGGGCGCGAGGCGGCGGAGGCGCTGACCCGCTTCATGGAGACGGGCGGCGCGCTCGACGAACACCTGGCGGAACAGCTGCTGTTGCCGGCGGCGCTCCTGGCGTCAGGGAGGCTGGGGGCCGTGACGCCGGGCACCACGCGTTTCACCGCCGCTCGCATCACCGACGAGCTGACGGTCCAGGCGGAGGTGCTGCGGCGCTTCCTGCCGGTGCACCTTCAGGTGGATCCGGGCGGAAGCGTGGAGGTCCGCCCGGGGTGAGGGGGAAGGGCGAGGCGCTTAAGCCTCGTCCTCGGTGGCGTTGCCGCGGGCGCCGAAGGTGTTGGTGTCCGACATGTCCCTGACGGTGCCGCGGTAGGCGCGGATGGCGAAGGGCGCGGCGACGAGGAAGACGATGCCCACGAGGCCAATGGCCATCCAGGGGATGGGCGTCTCCTTGATCTGCACGTCCTTGCCGTAACCGTTGAGGTTGTTGCCCATGGCGCGCGCCTTGGCGGCGTCCTTCTCTTCCTGGGTCAACTCCTTGCGGTTCTGGAACTCCTGAGGCTGCCGGCGCTGGGGCTGCGCCAGGACAGCGCCGCCCCAGACAAGGGCGAGGACGAGGACAAGCCGGGGGAGGGAGGGGGAGGGCATGGGCCTTCAGCCTAACAGAGCCTCCCGGCGCGGGTGAACAGGGGTTGCTTCGCCCGGCGCGGGGCGTTACGGGCGGCGCATGCTCCGCCTTCCCTTCCTCCTCCTGGCGAACCTCCTCCTGGGGCTGCGACTCCTCCTGGGCCTGCCCTTTCGTCTGATGGCGGCGCGCAAAAGACCCACGTGGATCCGCTTCCGGCTCGCGGGCGAGCTCCCGTACCGCCCGCGCCCCGTGCAACGATTTCGTTTCGGCGGCGCCACGGTGGAGCCCGCCACGGTGACGTCACTGGAAGCGTTGGGCCGTGCACTCAAGGTGCTGGCCGCTGACCCGAAGGTGGAGGGCATCCTCCTGGAGCTGGAGGGCCTGGGCATCCCGGACGCCAAGCGCGAGGCCCTCCGCACCCTGCTGTCGGACTTCCAGGCCGCCGGCAAGCGGGTGGTGTCCTGGGCGGTGATGGTGGACACGGACGCCTACCCCGTGCTGGGCGCGGCGGACGAGGTGCTGCTCGCCCCCATGGGCCGGGTGGAGCTGGTGGGCTACGCCGCCGAGGCCACGGTGCTGGGCGAGGCCTTCGGACGGGTGGGCATCCACGCGCACTTCGCGCGGCGCGGCGACTACAAGACGGCGCCGGAGCTCTTCACGGACGGCAAGGTGTCCGACATCCAGCGCCAGACGTTGGAGTCCTTCCTGGACGAGCGCTACGCCGTGCTGGTGGAGGCCATCTCCAGCGACCGGGGCAAGACGCCGGAGGAGGCGCGGGCGCTCATCGATTCGGGGCCCTACAGCGCGAAGCGGGCGCTGGAGGCGGGGCTGGTGGATGGGCTGGTCCACGAGGCGGACCTGGGCGCCCACCTGGGCCTGGAGGCGAAGAAGGACGAGGAGCCCCCGGTGCCCACGTATGACGCGTACCTGGCGACGCTCGCGTTCCCGCCGGTGAAGTGGCGCCGGCTGCGCCGCAAGCCCCGGCTGGCGGTGGTGGACGTGGCGGGCATCATCATCCCGGGCAGCGGCGGCGCGGGCCGGTTCGCGGCGGCGGACTCGGTGGTGAAGGCGCTGCGGAAGGCGGGGAGGGATCCGCGCGCGAAGGCGGTGGTGCTGGCTGTGGGGAGCCCCGGCGGATCAGCGCTCGCGTCCGAGCAGATATTGGAAGCGGTGAAGCGCGTGGCGAAGCAGAAGCCCGTCATCGCGTACGTGGATCAGATCTGCGCGAGCGGCGGCTACATGGCGGCCATCGGCGCGAAGGAGATCTGGTCCGCGCCCCATGCCGTCGTGGGCTCCATCGGCATCTTCGTGGGCAAGTTCGAGTACGGCGAGCTGCTGGAGAAGCTGGGCATCCACCGCACCACGCTGGCGCGGGGCGAGAACGCGGCCTTCTTCTCCTCGTCGCGGGGCTTCACGCCGCACGAGCGCGCCGCATTGGAGCGAGAGGTGGAGGAGGGCTACCAGTCCTTCCTGGAGCTGGTGGCCCAGGCACGCGGCCGGACGAAGGAGGAGATCCACCAGCGCGCGGAGGGGCGCGTCTACTCGGGGCTGCGCGCGAAGGAGGCGGGGCTGGTGGACCGCATCGGAGGCTTCGAGGAGGTCTGCCGCCACGCGCTGGACGAGGCGCGCGTCCCGTCGGACGACTTCGAGCTGGTGCGCTACGGTGACGCTCGCGCGAGGCTGTCGCTGCTCAAGCTGCTGATGGGCGCTGCGCACCCGGCCACGTACGCCTTCTGCACCACGGCGTGGAGCCTCCAGCGCTCCAGGGCCTTCCGCCGGTTCGACGATTGAGAGCGGCGTCGCGCCCTTTCACTGGGAGAGTCGGACCTTTAGCATGCGCGGCATGGCCCGCTCCTGCCCGGTCTGCCCCAGCCAGCCCATGAACGTCGTCCATGCCTCCGACGTGGAGGTGGACGTCTGTCCGCGCTGCCACGGTCTGTACTTCGACCGGGGAGAGCTGGAGCGCTTTCCGGACCGGCCTTCGCTCAAGCCGCTGCTGACCGCGGCGAGGCAGGCCGCATCGCGCTGCCGCACCGGCGGGCACCTCGTCCCGCGCGCCATGGCCGTCTGTGCCACCTGCTCCGGCGCACCCCTGGGCTGTCCCGGCTGCGGCGCGCGGCTGGCGATGGTCAACGCACGCGTGTGTAACGTGGACCTGTGCACTCACTGCGGCGGCACCTGGCTGGACGCGGGCAAGTTCGAGGCCCTGGAGAAGGCCGAGGTGACGGCCCCCAAGCCCACGCCCGCGACGTCCAGGGGCTGGGAGGTCGCCGCGGCGACGGATGGGGGCGCGGACCCATGGAAGGGTCCAGGCTCCACGGCCGCGCTGCCGCCGTCGGACTCGCCCACGGGCGGACTGGGCGTGCTCTCCCCGCTGGCCTGCGTCCATTGCGGCATCCAGGTCTCCGTGCCCCAGGCGTACGCGTTCAACGGCGACCTCTACTGCCGCGAGCACCGCCCGAAGGGCGCCGTGTCGGGCAACAGCCTTCCCAGGGACCGGGACCCGTCCAACTACCCGAACCTGGAAGCCGCGTCGGACGGCGTCGACCTGGCGGACATCGTCGTCTGGCTATTCCGGCTGCTGCGCCGCTGACCGTTCGTCCGCGGGAGCACCAACGGGGCGGACGTCCGGGCATTGCCGGCCCCGGAGCCGGCGTCTACCCTGCCGCGCCAGTGATGACCCGTCTTGCCCCCTTGAGCCTCCTGTTGCTGGGCACCGCCTGTGCCACCATGTCCCGTGAACCGGCCTCGGTCGCGGAGGCGTACGCCAAGGCACTGGAGGAGAACCGGCTGTCGGACGCCTACCGCCTGACGACCGGCACCCCGGAGGGCGAGGGGGCCTTCCTGGACGAGTACTCCGTCGAGGCCGCCCGGAAGGAGCGCGCCGCCGCCGTCCGGGCAGGCTCGGGGGTGCTGGAGGCCCGGGCCCCGTCCGTCACGCTGGCCCGCCAGGGAGAGGACTGGCGCGTGGTGGAGTCCCGCCCCGCGGACGTGCCCCGAGCGGCGCTGAAGAGGTTCCTGGACCAGGTGGAGTCCCGCGACTGGAAGGGCGCATGGGGCCTGCTCGCCTCGCCGCTGAGGGCCCGCTACACCCCGGAGCGCCTGAAAGAGGACTTCGAGCGCGAGCCCCTGGCCCGGGAGCGCCTGCGCCGAGCCCGGCTGGCCCTCAACACCCACGTGCGCGTGGCGGCGGGTGAAGCGCTGTTCCCCCTGGGGGGCGAGCGCGCGGTGCGGCTGGTGCTGGAGGATGGCGAGTACCGGGTGGCAGCCATCGAATGAGGGCCAGAAGCCGGGCGCGATCCAGTGCTGGAGGAAGGCCGGGCGGCCTCCGGACATGTGCGTTAAACGACGTTGACAGCCCCCGGAGTGCTGGCAATCTCCGCCCCCCTTCGAGCGTGCAAGCGCCCGTTTTCAAAAGGTTTCAGGTGTTCCGATGAGCGTGTCCCAGGCCGATGTGATGACGGCCATGTCGAAGGTGATCGACCCCGAGCTGCACGTCGACCTGGTGAAGGCCGGCATGGTGAAGGACGTGCGCGTCACCGGCGACACGGTGAAGTTGAAGATCGAGCTGACCACGCCCGCGTGTCCCATGAAGGGGAAGATCCAGGCGGACGCGGAGGCGGCGCTCAAGGCGGTGCCGGGCCTGAAGTCCTTCGACATCGAGTGGGGCGCCCAGGTGCGCGGCGTCGCCGGGGGCTCCGGCGGCGGGGCGCTGCTGCCGGGCGTGAAGAACATCCTGCTCGTGGGCGCCGGCAAGGGCGGCGTGGGCAAGAGCACGGTGGCGGTGAACCTGGCCACGTCGCTCGCGCAGCACGGCGCCAAGGTGGGCCTGCTGGACGCGGACTTCTACGGCCCCTCCGTGCCGCTGATGACGGGCACCGCGGACAAGCGCCCGGTGAGCCCCAACGGCAAGACGCTGGATCCGCTGGTCGCCCACGGCATGAAGATCATGTCCATCGGCTTCCTGGTGGAAGCGGATCAGGCGCTCATCTGGCGCGGCCCCATGCTCCACGGCGCCCTCATGCAGCTGGTGCGCGACGTGAACTGGGGGGAGCTGGACTACCTCATCCTGGACTTGCCCCCGGGCACGGGCGACGTGGCGCTGACGTTGTCCCAGTCCGTGCGGGCCGCGGGCGCGGTGCTGGTGACGACGCCGCAGGACGTGGCGCTGGCGGACGTGGTGCGCGCCAAGCAGATGTTCGACAAGGTCCACATCCCCGTGCTGGGCATCGTGGAGAACATGAGCCAGTTCATCTGCCCGCACTGCAACAAGAGCACGCCCATCTTCAACCACGGCGGCGGGCGCAAGGCGGCGGAGATGTTCGGCATCCCATTCCTCGGGGAGATCCCGCTCGACCTCAAGGTGCGTGAGGCGGGAGACTCCGGCGTGCCGGTGGTGGTGGGGCACAAGGACAGCCCGGAGGCGAAGGCCTTCCAGGACGTCGCTCGCGCGATCGCGGGCCGCGTGTCCGCGCAGTCCATGAAGAGCGTGCCCCTGCCGGTGATGCAGGCCCGGTAGGGCTCAACCGAAGTGTAAGGAGACCGCATGGCCCCGGCCGGCAACGACGACCTCCCGCCTGATCCGCTGTTCGATGACGACTCGGAGCAGCAGTCCGGACGGGAGAACCGCTCGGGCGGCTTCGTGCCGGACTTCGTGCGGCGCATGGCGGTGGCCGGCATGGGCGCGGTCTTCATGGGCGAGGAGGGCATCCGGGCCCTCGCCGGCCAGCTCAAGCTGCCCAAGGAGGCGCTGGGCTTCCTCCTGTCCCAGGCGGAGAAGACCAAGGACGACATCAGCCGCGTCGTCACGGAGGAGCTGCGCCGCTTCATGCAGTCGGAGAAGCTGCGTGACGAGTTCCTCAAGCTGCTCTCCGGCATGACGGTGGAGGTCAAGGCGCAGATCCGCCTGGTGCCGTCGGAGAAGGCGGAAGAGGCGCCCGCGCCGGAGCATCCCCCCAAGGCCAGCAAGAAGGCCGCGGAGGCGCCCACCGCGCGCGTGGTCATCACGGACGTGAACGCGCGCCGGCCGGCCTCCAAGCGCTCGAAGCGGGAGTAAGGACGTGGCGGAGGAAGTCACCGCATCGCCCGCGCCGGAAGCCCCAGCGCCTCCCGCTCCAGAGAAGCCGCGGCCTGGCTGGCGCACACACCCGCTGCCCAAGCGGCTGGCGCTCATCGCCATCGTGGCGGTGGGGCTGTGGCTGTGGAAGGCCACGGACCTGCCGGAGCGTCAGCTCATCTTCCAGTTTACCGGCGACGGCTGGAGCAGCGTGCGCGCCGTGGACCTCCAGGTGGTGGACGACGAGGAGCACATCCTCAAGCGCGAGGAGCTGTTCTTCGCGAACGGCCCGCCCCCGGAGGTGACGTTCAAGATGCGCCTGCCGGAGGGCACCGTCCGCGCGCTCCTGTTCGTGAAGGTGGAGGGGCGCGAGCCGCGCGTGCGCCTGGAGGAGCGGCTCACGGTGGGCGAGGGTGAGGCCATCGTCCGCCAGCTGCGATTGCCCGCCGCCAGTCGTTGACCGGCGTTGACCCTCCTGGGGGCGTGCGTTATGGCCGCCGGCACAGGAGAGAAGACGCCATGGCAACGGAACACATCGTCGTCGTCGGTGCAGGGCAGATGGGCGCGGGCATCGCGCAGGTGGCGCTCCAGGCGGGCCTGCGCGTGTCGCTGGTGGACGTCAACAAGGACGGACTCGCCAAGGGCGCGGACCGCATCAAGGCCGGCCTGAAGAAGCTGGTGGAGAAGGGCAAGCTGGACGCGGCGAAGCAGCAGACCGCGGAAGCCAACCTGGCCACCTTCACCAACGCGCGCGACGCGAAGGACGTGGACGTCGCCATCGAGGCCGTCACGGAGAACGAGGACCTCAAGCGCCGCATCTTCCTGGAGCTGGACGAAGTGGTGCGCCCGGGCGGCATCCTCGCCACCAACACCTCCTCCATCCCCATCACCCGCATCGCCGCGGCCACGAAGCGCCCCGAGTCCGTCATCGGGATGCACTTCATGAACCCGGTGCCGGTGATGCAGCTGGTGGAGCTGATCCGCGGCGCCGCCACCAGTGACGAGACCTACGCCACCATCCGCACGATGGCCGAGCGCATGGGCAAGACGACGGTGGTCTCCAAGGACTACCCGGGCTTCATCGTCAACCGCATCCTCATCCCCATGCTCAACGAGGCCTGCTTCGCGCTGATGGAGGGCCTGGGCACCGCGGAGGACATCGACACCGCGATGAAGCTGGGCACCAACCAGCCCATGGGCCCGCTGCAGCTGGCGGACTTCATCGGCCTGGACACGGTGCTCTACATCGCCGAGGTCCTGCACAAGGGCCTGGGTGACTCCAAGTACCGCCCGTGCCCGCTGCTGCGTCAGTACGTGGACGCCGGCTGGTACGGCAAGAAGTCCGGCCGCGGCTTCTACAAGTACTAGCCCTCTTCAGGAGCCACACGCACATGGACTACCAGAACATCAAGTTCGAGAAGGACGGCGCGCTCGCCATCCTCACCGTGGACCGGCCCAAGGCGCTCAACGCGCTCAACAGCGCCACGTTCCACGAGATGGACCACGCGCTGCGCTCGCTGAAGGAGGACACGCGCGCGCTCATCGTCACCGGCGGCGGGGACAAGTCCTTCGTCGCGGGCGCGGACATCGCGGAGATGTCCACCATCAGCGCCGCGCAGGCCCGTGAGTTCTCCGCGCTGGGGCACCACGTCTTCGCGTCCCTGGAGAACCTGTCCATCCCCACCATCGCGGCCGTGAACGGCTTCGCGCTGGGCGGAGGACTGGAGCTGGCCCTGGGCTGCGACCTCATCTACGCGTCGGAGAAGGCCAGGCTGGGCGTGCCCGAAGTCACCCTGGGCGTCATCCCGGGCTTCGGCGGCACGCAGCGCCTCACGCGCCTGCTGGGACGTGCCCGCGCGAAGGAGCTGCTCTTCACCGCGGACCGCATCGACGCGGCGAAGGCGAAGGAGATCGGCCTGGTCCTGGAGGTGCTGCCCGCGGACAAGCTGATGGAGCACTGCAAGGCGGTGGCCGCGAAGATCCTCAAGAACGGCCCGCTCGCGGTGGCCCAGGCCAAGCGCGTGGTGGAGTACGGCGCGGATCAGGACCTGCGCGCCGCCAATGAGCTGGAGCGCCAGGGCTTCGCGGTCCTCTTCGGTTCGGAGGATCAGCGCGAGGGCATGGCCGCGTTCCTGGCCAAGCGTCCGGCCAACTTCCAGGGCAAGTGACGTGAAGCACGCGGTCGCGGCCGGGAGCCTGATGTGCTTCCTGGCCGCGCCGCCGGCCCGGGCGGAGGAGGTCTCCGAGCAGGAGCCCCGCGCCCCGGCCCTGGTGTCCTGGAAGCGCACGCTGTGTCTCTACACGTTGTGCTTCCTGGAGCCCGCCATCCCGGACCTGCGCCGCGAGTGGGGCGATGGCGCCCACTGGGTGCTGTCCTGGCCCATCCACCCGTGGGCCACGCCTCCGTTGGACGTACCCGGTGTGTTGGGTCCCACGCTCATCCTGTCGCCCTTCGTGGAGCCCCAACTGAGGCTGCGGCCGTCCACCTTCCGCATGCTCGCCGGGGCTCGCGTGTATGCCTTCCCGGACGCGTACCGCTTCGGCGTGCTGGCCGAGGGGGCGGGCGTGTGGGGCGGAGACGGGAAG
>NZ_RAWQ01000006.1:0-107376 GCF_003668965.1 Corallococcus sp. AB030 | reverse complement strand
GCCGTCACCCGGGGCAGGGCGGGCGTCGCTGGACGCGCGGGTGCCGGGGGGGCGGCGGGCCCTGGCGGCGCGCCTGAGTTCGGATCGGAAGGCTCGGACATCGGCGGTGCCTAGTTGGCCACGGCGGGCATGTCGCTGCTGTTGTGGCCGGCGAGCCGCGTGTTGCGGTTCGACTGGATCGACTGCTGGATGTCCGCCTCCGTCATGCCGGACGACAGCGTGATCGTCGTGGACGTCTTCTGGCCCGTCTCCACGTCACACGCGGACACGTTCACCAGACCGTCCGTGTTGATCTCGAACGTCACTTCGATCTTCACCTCGCCGCGATACCCGATGCGGAAGCCCGAGAACTCGAACTCGCCCAGCATCTCGCACTCCTCGGCGCGGTTGGACTCACCCTGGTACACGCGGATCTTCACCTTCTCCTGCCCGTCGCGGCTGGTGGTGAAGGTCTTCGACCGGTCGATGGGCACCGGCGTGTTCTTGTCGATGATCTTCTCCGTGTACCCACCCACGGTTCCAATCCGCAGCGTCAGCGGCGTGACGTCCACCAGGAACGTCTCCGTCTTGCTGTCCAGCAGCGCATGCGACTGGAGCGCGGCGCCCATGGCCACGACCTGATCCGGGTTGATGCCCTCCATCGGCTCCCGCTGGAAGTAGTGCTTCACCGAGTTGCGGATGATGGGCAGCCGCGTGGGCCCGCCCACCAGGATGACCGCGTCGATGTCCGCCGCCGTCAACCGCGCGCTCTGCAGCGCTTCATCGCAGACCTTGAACGTGCGCTGCACCAGGTCCATCACCATCCGGTTGAACTGGTCCTGGTTGAGCGTGTTGCGCAGGTCCATCACGTTGCCGTTGGCGTCCTGGCAGATGCCCGAGCAGAGGATGTCCGCGGTGCCGAACTGGCCCACGTCGATCTTCGCCTTCTCCGCCGCGTCCTTCAGCATCTGCAGGCAGTACTTGTTCTGCCGCAGGTCCAGGCGCGTGCGGTTGAGGAAGTCGTCCGCCATCCACGTCATGATGCGGTCGTCGAAGTCGTCGCCGCCCAGGTACGTGTCACCGGCCGTGGCCAGCACCTCGAAGACGTCCTTGCCAATCTCCAGGATGGACACGTCGAACGTGCCGCCGCCCAGGTCGTAGACGACGACGCGCTGGTTGACGTCCCGGCCAAAGCCATACGCCAGCGCCGCCGCCGTGGGCTCGTTGAGGATGCGCAGGACTTCCAGCCCCGCGATGCGGCCCGCGTCCTTCGTCGCCTGGCGCTGGTTGTCGTTGAAGTACGCGGGGACGGTGATGACCGCCTTGTGCACCTCGCGGCCCAGGTACGTCTCCGCGACGGCCTTCATCTCCTTGAGCACCAGCGCGGAGATCTCCGGCAGCGAATAGCTGCGCTCCCGCACGCCGATGCGCACCGAGTTGTTGTCGCCCTCGACGATGCGGTAGGGCATCACCGCCTGCGCCTTCTTCACCTCGTCGGAGAAGTAGTACCGGCCGATGAGGCGCTTGGCCGAGTACACCGTGTTCTCGGGGCTGGTGATGATGTTCTTCTTCGCCGCGTTGCCTACCAGCACGGACCCTTCCTCCAGGAAGGACACGCACGAGGCATGCGTCGTCTCGCCCCACTCGTTGGGGATGACCGTGGGCTGGCCTTCATGGACGACCGACACGCATGAGTACGACGTGCCCAGGTCGATGCCGATTGCGATGTCGTCCGCCATTCCGTCTCCGGTGAAGACCTGCACCCCAATTCCTCTGGGAGAGGGCTGTCGGGAAGCGCACGGAGGTTAGGCTCCACGCACTGGGGTGTCAATTCAATGCCTGATCAAATGCCAGCCATTTCAAGGGCTTAGCGCCAGAGCAGGGGAGCGGGTTCGCGGCGCTGAACCGGGGTCCCATGGACCTTATTTCTAGGGGTGAAGGGGGGAAGTCACCATGTCCGCCATCCTCGCCGCCCTGTCGTCGGACCCCAACCTCCTCCGGTGTGAGCTGCACCGGCTGGCCGGGCAGGTCGTCCTCCGCCCGGAAGCGCGCGCCAATGCCCTGGGGGTGGGCTCCTATGCCCAGGAGGAGGTCCTGCTGCGCCGCCTGGCGCCGGACCGGGACCTCACGCTGGACGACCTGGGGCCTCCACACGAATCGGAGGCTGTGCTCTTCCACTCGAACCGGCTGCCGCTGGGCCTGTCGCCCGAGGACAACACCCAGCCCTTCCGGGCCCGCCACTGGTTGTTCGCCCACCAGGGCCCAGTGCCAGACTTCGAGCCCCTGCGTGCCTTGCTGCTGTCTCGCGTGCCGGAGCACCTCCAGCGGCTGGTTCGCGGCCCCACCGACAGCGAGGTCCTCTTCGTCCTCTTCCTCACGCACCTGCGTGGGCTGGGGCGCACGGATGATCCGCGCCTGGAGCCAGCCGTCGCCGGCCGCGTGCTGCGCGACACGGTGCGCGAGGTGGAGGCCGCGTTCGTGCAGGCCGGGCAGCGGCGCATGCCCCCGCTCAACATGGTTGCCACCAATGGCGCCGTGCTGGCCGCCACCCGCCGAGGCGAGGCGCCGCTGTACTACACGCGCCTGGAGGGCAGCGCGGAGTGCGCCCACTGCGGCGTGACACCCACGACGCCGGAGACGCATCCGGAGGTGGGCGCGCACCGCCGCCGCCGCACGGTGGTGGTGGCCAGCCACGTGACGCGCACGCAGGGCTGGGTGGAGCTGCCGCAGGGCACGACGCTGACGGTGGGCGCGGACCTCCAGGTCCAGCACCTGCCGCCGGGCTGAGGAAGGCCGCTACGGACCGCCGAAGAAGGAGACCTCCAGGAAGCGCACGTAGAGGTTGCAGGCGGCGTGGAAGAGGGAGCAGCCGACGAGGGTGCCGGTGCGCTCGCGCATCCATCCGAAGAGGAGGGCGGGGAAGAACACCGCCAGCCGCCACGTCTGGAAGATGGCCAGGTGGCCCAGCGCGAAGAGGAGCGCCGTCACCCAGAAGGCGCGCCCCAGCCGAGCGCCCAGGACCACGCGCCCCTGGGGCCAGGCGTCGCGCAGGCGGGCCTGGATGTAGCCCCGGTAGAAGAACTCCTCCGGCAGGGCCACGACGAAGAGCTGATCAATCACCCACTCGCCGAAGCGCGGGGGCAGGCGCGGCTGGAAGTGGCCTTCGCCGATGATGGGCGTCAGGTGGCGCGCGAGCTCGGGCGGCAGGTGCGGCACCACCTGCACGAAGGCGGCGAAGCCCGCGAAGAACAGCGGCCCCACGATGGCGCACATCACCAGGAACAGCCGCACGTCCTGCTTCCACGCGCGCAGGGTGAGGCCGTAGTCGCGGTAGTCCTCGTCGCGCCAGCGCATGGGGATGAGCGGCAGGTAGAGGAAGCCCACCGTGGCCACCAGCTTGGGCACGCTGGTGCCTCCGGCGATGAGGAACGCCGCGATGATGCCCAGGAAGCCCAGCGCCCAGAGGCCCATCGCCTCCTGCACCGCGCTCACCTTGAACGGTGGACCCGAAGGCCGGCTCATGGCGCGTCCGCCGAGGCGAGCTCCGCCTTCACCGCGGACAGGGGCAGGGCGCGGGCACCACGGCCCCGGCGCTCGACGACGAGGCCCACCAGCCGCCCGTCCCCGTCGTACAGCGGGCTGCCGGGCGCGAGCGTCAGGTCCACGTCGAAGAACGGCGCGGGGGCGACCTTCGCCACCGCGGCCTTGGGCGTGTCCCGCTGGCCCTTCTTGCGCGCGGGCATGACCCCCACCACCCAGCGGCCCGCGAGCCCGTCCGGCACCAGCCGCACCGGCGCCGCGGGCCACGTGCCCTGGGGACCCGCCACCACCGCGACCTGGAGCGCCGCGCTGGAGAGCACCACGCGCGCCGTCAGCGCGTTGCCCGCGAGCATCACCTGGGCGGAGTCGGGGCCCACGTGCGACACGGCGGTGAGCACCTGGCCGTCGGCGCCCACGATGATGCCGGGGCCCGCGTTCAGGGGACCGCGCACGCGCACGGACGAGCGGGCGTGCAGCTCCAGCACGCGCTGGAGGTCGGCGCGCGACGGACGGGCCTCCGCGCTGGCCCGCGAGGGCAGGGCCAGGAGGAGACAGAGGAGGACGGGGAGGACCGGGCGGAACATCTTCGCGCCCGGAAGCCTATCAGCGCTCCCGCAGGGCGGCGAGGAAGCTCTCCGCGGACCGGGTGTTGAGGATGTCCTTCTTCCTCGCCCAGCCCCGGCGCGCAGTGGCCACCGCGAAGGCCAGGTTCTTCAGGTCGTCCTGACGGTGCGCGTCGCAGCTCACCACCAGCTTCACCCCGAGCCCCACGGCCTGCCGCACGTACTCGGACTTGATGTCCAGGCGCGCGGGCTTGCCGTTGATCTCCACCGCGACGCCGCGCTCCCGGGCGCGCTCCAGCACTTCTTCCATGCGCAGCGCGTACGGCTCGCGGCTCTGGATGAGGCGGCCAGTGGGGTGTCCCAGGATGTGCAGGTGCGGGTTGTCCAGCGCGGCCAGCACCCGGCGCGTCATCTGGTCCTCGTCCATGGAGTGGCGCACGTGGATGGACGCGATGACGACCTCCAGCTGCTCCAGCACGCTGTCCGCGTAGTCCAGGGCCCCCGACTCCAGGATGTCCACCTCGATGCCCTTGAGCAGCCGCATGCCGGGCACCGCCGCGTTCACGCGGTCGATCTCCTCCCACTGCCGCTTGAGGTCGTCCACCTTGAGGCCGCCCGCGTGGATGGCCGCCTCGCTGTGCTCGGTGATGGTGAGGTACTTGAGCCCCAGGGCCTGGGCCGCGCGCGCCATCTCCTCCAGCGTGTTGCGGCCGTCGGACCAGGTGCTGTGCGCGTGCACCGCGCCCTGCACGTCCTCCAGCGTCACCAGGTCCTCCGGCAGCTTCCCGGCCCTGGCGGCCTCCACCTCGCCGTTGTCCTCGCGCAGCTCCGGCGGCACCTCCTGCATGTCCAGCAGCCGGTACAGCGTCGCCTCGTCGGGGACGGGGACCTTGGTGCCGTCCTCGCGGTGCACGCCCCACTCGGAAATCTTGAGGCCCTTCTCGTGGCCCAGGTTGCGCAGCCGGATGTGGTGCGCCTTGGAGCCGGTGAAGTGGTGCAGCGCGGTGGCGAAGTCCTCGTCCGGCAGCACGCGCAGGTCCACCTGGAGGTCGCCCTGCACCATGCGCACGGAGCACTTGCTTTCGCCCTTGCCAATCACCGTGGCCACGCCCGGCGCGTTCGCGAGCGCGTCCAGCACCGGCCCTGCTTCCTTCGCGGAGGCGATGAGGTCCACGTCGGACACCGTCTCCGCGCGACGGCGCACGCTGCCGCCCAGGCTTGCTCGCACCACGCCTGGGGCCTGGCGGATCCGCTCCAGCAGGCCCTCCGCGATGGGGAGCGCGTCACCCAGCAGCTTTCTTTCGCCGCGAGCGCGCCGGTACACGGCGATGCCGTCCAGGAGCTTCGCCTCGCTCTTGGCGCCAAAGCCCTTGAGCGCGCGCACGCGGCCGTCGCGGCAGGCGAGCTCCAGGTCCTCGATGCTGCCCACCTGGAGCGTGCTCCACAGGGCCGCCACCTTCTTCGGCCCCACGTCCGGCAGCTTCATCAGCTCCAGCAGGCCGGCGGGGAACTGGGCCTTCAGCTCCTCGAACGCCGTCATGCGGCCGGTCGTCACCAGCTCGGTGAGCTTCTCGGCGAGCCCCGGGCCGATGCCCTGGAGCTCCTGCAGGCGGCCCTCGGTGACGATGGCGCCCAGGTCCTGCGGCAGGTTCGCGATGCGGTCCGCGCCAATGTCGTAGGCGCGGACGCGGAAGCCGCTCTGCCCCTGGAGCTGGAGCAGGAGGGACATGTCCCGGAGGAGCTGGGCAACGGCCGCCTTGTCGGTGAGCACGGCGATGGAGGGTGTCACGTCAGGAGTCACGGTCGGGAAATTAATGCCGGGGGAACGGGGGTGCAGGCCCGGACGGGTTGTGGGAAAAGGAACGCAATGACGAAGATCAAGCTGGGCCCCGCGGACTTCGCCGAGAGGGAGATGCGGGGCTACGAAATCGGCAAGCGCAACGTCTGCATCGCGAAGATCCAGGGCCGTTACAAGGGCCTTGATGACTGGTGCAACCACGCCGGATGTCTGCTGTCGGGCGGACGCATCGAGGACAACATGGTCGTGTGCCCCTGCCATGAGGTCGGCTTCGACATGGACTCGGGAAAGAACGCGACTTCGCCCGGCGTCTGTGATGACCAGCCGACGGTGCAGCTCACGGTCGAGGACGGAACGCTCGTCGTCGACCTGCCCGACGTTTGAGCCTTCCCTCTTCAGGAGCGTCCACCATGGGACACGACGGACACGATCACGACCATGACCACGGTCATGGCCATCACCCCCCCCACGGTCATTCGCATGACCACGGCCACGGTCATTCGCACGACCACGGTCATGACCACGGCCACTCGCACGACCACGGGCACTCGCACGAGGGCTCCCCGGTGGCGGCGGAGCACAAGTCGCGCGCGCCGGTACATGTCAGCGCGTACGTGGTGACGTGCTCGGACAGCCGGGACGAAGCGCACGACGGCAGCGGGAAGGACCTGCGCGAGGGTCTGGCCGCCGCGGGGCACACCGTCGCCGGGCACACGGTGGTGAAGGATGAGCCGGAGGCCATCCGGGGCGCGCTCGCGCAGGCGCAGGCGGCGGGGGCCCGCGCGGTGCTCTTCACGGGAGGCACGGGCATTGGCCGGCGCGACTGCACGGTGGAGACGCTGCGCGCGCTCTTCGAAAAAGAGCTGCCCGGCTTCGGTGAGCTGTTCCGCATGCTGTCGTTCCAGCGCATCGGCAGCCCCGCGATGATGTCGCGCGCCACGGCGGGCACGTACCAGGGGATGATCCTCTTCGCGCTGCCGGGCTCGCCGCAGGCGGTGCGGCTGGCACTGGACGCGCTCATCCTCCCGGAGCTGGGCCACGCGGTGCGCGAGCTCACGCGTTAGGACTGGACGCGTGATGAAGAAGCGCCGTGTCGCGCACACCGGCTTGAGCACCCAGGCGGCCGACCTCCTGCGTCCCCGCCTGGATGCCTTCCTGGCCTCAACGGACCAGAAGGCGCGCATCGGGTTCGACCCGGTGGAGTTTCCCCACCGCTACACGGATCCACGCGATGTGGAGGTCAGCGCGCTGCTCGCGGCGGCGCTGGCCTACGGGCGCGCGGACCTCTTCCGCCCGAAGGTGGACGCGCTCCTGAAGCAGATGGGGCCGTCACCCGCGGCCTTCGTGCGTGCGCTGGACGTGAAGGGCGCGAAGGCGCTGCTCACGGGCTTCGTGTACCGCTTCAACGTGGGCACCGACCTCGCGGTGCTGCTGCTGGGCATGGGCCGCGCGCTGCGCGAGCACGGCAGCCTGGAGGCCCTGTTCGCGCGGGGCTTCCAGGCGAGCGGCACGCTGCACGGGGCGATTTCAGCCTTCACCGCCGCGCTGCGGGACGTGCCCATGGGCGCGCTCCGCAAGGCCATGGGACCAGAGAAGGGGCTGCATCACCTGCTGCCCTCGCCGCTGGGGCCGGGCGCGGCGAAGCGCCTCAACCTGTACCTGCGGTGGATGGTTCGCGGACCTGACGCGGTGGACTTCGGCATCTGGAAGCAGGTGCCCGCGTCAGCACTGCTGGTCCCACTGGACACGCACATCGGACGCATGGCGCTCCACCTGGGCCTCACGCAGCGCACCGACCTCACCTGGCGTACGGCGGAGGAGGTGACGGCATCGCTGCGGGCGCTCGATCCCGAGGACCCCGTCCGCTACGACTTTGCTTTGTGCCACTACGGAATGAGTGGCGCCTGCCCGGCGAAGACGCTGCCCCAGCACTGTGAGCGTTGTTCGCTCCTACCTTCCTGCAAGGTAGGCCCCCAAGTCATCGCGCGCGGTTCACTGCAATTCTGAGTCCCACCCGACCCGGAAATGGGCTACGGGCAGTCCGCGCGGCCCCGCGTTGACGGGTTGGCGCGGTCAAGGCTGCAATGCGGTCGGGCGACGCGGGAAAATTGATCCTGCGGGGCACGAGGAGCGACGCGGTGCACGCAATGCTGGTGGCGGTTCCAGCCCCGGTGGCCCAGGACGTGGAGCGCGACCTTTGCGCCACGGCCGAGGGGCGTGCCTGTCGAGTGATCCGCGTGGAGTCCCCGCCGGAGCCGCTGCCCGAAGGACTCCTCGTTCTCTGGGACCACGGCGGTCCGCTGGAGGCCGTGAAGGCGCGCTGCCAGTGGGCACACGCGCGGCGGCTGCCGACGCGGACCTGGCTGGTCGTGCTGACGAAGCGCGAGGGCGAGGAGGCGGAGGCGCTGGTGGCCGCGGGCGCGGACGAGTGCGTGGCGCCGCCCGGCACGCGCTGGGGCGCGAGGCTCGTGGCGCTGCGGCGCAGATCCGCGGACGGGGACGCGCAGGCGCTCCGGCGAGCGCGCGACATGTTCCAGGGCGCGCTGGACGCGGTGCCGGAGCCGCTGTTCATCAAGGACCGTGAGCACCGGCTCGTGGCGGTGAACGGCGCCTACTGCCGCCTGCTGGATCAATCCGCTGAAGCGCTGCGGGGCACGGTCTCCTCGGCGCAGGTGCCACCGCACGAGGCGGAGGCGTCATGGCGCCAGGACGAGCGTGCCTTCACCACCGGGCAGACCGTGGAGGACGAGGGCTCCTTCACCGACGCCAAGGGCCGCTCGCACGAGGTGCTCACGCAGCGGGCCGCGTACATGCTGCCCAACGGCGAGCGCTTCCTCGTGGGGCTGGTGCGCGACGTCACCGAGCGCTCCCGCCAGGAGACGCAGCGGCGCCTGGCGGAGCGGATGACGTCCGTGGGTACGCTGGCCGCGGGCGTCGCGCATGAAATCAACAACCCGCTCTCCTACGTGACCTCCAACCTGGCCTACCTCTGGGAGCGCGTCGCGCAGCCGGTGCTTCCGGTGCCGACCGAGCAACTGGAGGAGCTGCGGCAGGTGGTGGCGGAGGCGCTGGAGGGCGCGGGGCGGGTGCGCTCCATCGTGCGCGACCTGCGGACGTTCTCGCGCACGGAGGAGGAGCAGCACGGGCCGGTGGATGTTCGGCGCGCGGTGGAGAACGCGGTCAAGCTGATGCGCGACGACCTCCAGCACCGCGCGTGCATGGCGTGCGACCTGGAGCCGGTGGCCGCGGTGCATGGCAACGAAGGCCGGCTGGCGCAGGTCGTCACGGGCCTGCTGACGAACGCGCTCCAGGCCTTCGGCGATAGGGCTCCGGAGGAGAACCTGATCAAGCTGCGCGTGCGTCCGGGCCGCGAGGGCCACGTGCTCATCGAGGTGGAGGACAACGGGCACGGGATGCCCGCGGAGGTGCGCCAGCGCATCTTCGACCCGTTCTTCACCACGCGCTCGCCCAAGGGCGGCACGGGCCTGGGCCTGTCCATCTGCCTCACGCTGGTGCACGCGATGGGCGGCCACATCGAGGTGGCCAGCGAAGAGGGGCAGGGCAGCCTCTTCCGCGTGGAGCTGCCGGCGCTCACGTTGCCGCCCGAAGCGCTCAAATCCGCGCAGGCCACCCCGGCCGTGACGGAGGCGCCCCCGTCGCAGTCGGTGCGCACGACGCGAGACCTGCGCCGGTTGCTGCTCATCGACGACGAGCCCGCGGTGGGCAGCGCGGTGAGCCGCCTCTTGCGCAACCTCTACGAGGTGCACGTCATCCAGGACGCACGCGAGGCCCTGAAGCGTCTGTCGCACGGCGAGAAGTTCGACGCCATCATCTGCGACCTGATGATGCCGGGCATGAGCGGCATGGACTTCCTGGTGGAGCTGGAGCGGCTGGCGCCGGAGCTGGCGCCGCGCACCGGCCTGATGACGGGCGGGGTGAACCCGCTGGCCCGCGAGTTCGTGGGCCGCCGCGCGAGAGAGTTGCTGGAGAAGCCCTTCGAGCGCGACCAGCTGTGCACCTTCGTCGAAACGCTGATGCAATGAAGCACCGGACTCGCTGGACGCTGGGGGCCGTGCTCGCGGCCCTGTTGCTCGCGGTCGTCTTCCTGCTGCCGCCCGAGCTGCGAGGGCTGTCCTTCGTGCTGCGCGCGGCGGGCCTCCACGGCACCGCGGCCGATACCCTGGCCAGCTACGACACCCGGGCCTTTTCCGTCGCGGACCTGAGCGTGCCCACGCACCACGGGCGGGTGCGCGCGCGGCTCTACCGTCCGGACCGGCGCAAGGGCCGGCTCATCGTGCTCACCTCGGGCGTGCACGCCGCGGGCATCGACGAGCCCCGGCTGGTGAGCCTGGCGGAGAACCTGGCGATGAGCGGACATCCGGTGCTCACGCCGGAGCCCCCGGACCTGCTGCGCTACGAAATCACGCCGTGCCTGCCGGACATCATCGAGGAGACGGCGCTGTGGGCGCTGGGGCAGGAATCGCTGGCGCCAGAGGGGAAGGTGGACCTCTTCGGCATCAGCTTCTCCGGAGGACTGTCCGTCGTCGCCGCAGGCCGGCCCGCGCTGCGCGACAAGGTGGCCGCGGTGCTGTCCTTCGGGGGACACGGCGACCTGTCACGCGTGCTGTCCTTCCTGTGCACGGGTGTGCAGGCGGACGGGACGCACCGCAAGCCGCACGACTACGGCGTGGTGGTCATCCTGCTGAACGTGGCGGACCGGCTGGTGCCGCCGGAGCAGGTGGAGGCCTTGCGCGAGGGCGTCCTGAAGTTCATGCATGCGTCGCACCTGACGCTCGTGGACTCGAAGCAGGCGGAGGCCGCGTTCGCGGAGGCGCGCGCGATGGAGGCCACGTTGCCGGAGCCCGCCGCCACGCTGCTGCACCAGGTGAACACGCGTGACGTGGCCGCGCTGGGAGCCCGGTTGCTGCCCTTCGTGAAGGACTTCGCCGGGGACCCGTCGCTGTCGCCGGAGCGTTCCCCCGCGCCCCTGGCGCCGGTGTACCTGCTGCACGGGATGGACGACTCCGTCATCCCCGCCATTGAATCCACGCTGCTGGCGCGCGCGCTGGAGCCGCACACGCGCGTGCACCTGCGGCCCACGCCGCTCATCACCCACGCGGAGATGGACCGGCAGGCCAGCGCGGTGGACGCGCTGAAGATGGTGCGCTTCTGGTCGGCCCTCCTCGGCGAGTAGTGCGCCACCGCGCGACTTGACGTCCGAGCCCGGGAACGGGTGCCATGGCGGTCATGTCCGTGTCCCTCATGGTGTCGTTCGGGCTGGGTTGGCTGTTGGCGGCCGCGCCTTCGCAGGCGAAGCGAATCGTCCCGTGTACGCCGGACTCCGCAGATTGGAAGTCGGCGCGGGAGGAGTTGTCCGCGTTCGACGCGCGGATGGAGGCGCTCGCGGACGACGGCGAGGTGGTGGCGGCACAGGCCGGGATCCTGTCCCTGCTGGGCCACCGTTGCTTCCGGATTGCCCGCGAAGAGGAGGGGCTGGAAGCGCTGACCCAGAACGAGGAGGGCCCCGTGCCCGCGCTCGCGTTGAAGACGTGGTGGCGCGACGGGGGCAAGGCGTACTTCACGTCCCATCTGGAGCTGGGCGGTCCAGGGGCGCAGACCATTGTGATTCCGCCGGACGTTCGCGACGTGCTGTCGCGCGAGGCGTCACCGAAGCATCGGCTGGCTTCCCTGCTGTGTCCCATGAAGGTGGGGGATTGCGGCGAGGAGACCGAGGCCTGGCGCGCGCGGGCGGAGAAGTCCTTCCGTCCGGAGAACCGTCGCCCCGGCACGTTCGACGAGGATGCGCAGACTCCCCCGGACTGCATGAAGGAAGCCCGGAAGCAGCCATCCCTCCATCGCTACAAGACGTGGCGAGCATGCCTGGCGCTCAGCCCGGGGGCGCGGCACGTTCTGCCCGTGCTTCCACTGGGACGCATCCGAGCGCCGACGGACGGCTGGCTGGTGATACGGGGCAGACGGGGGCATTACGCGTTCTGTGATCAGCTCGACGCCTACCACCTGGCGACGGGGACCACGTACCGCTCGAGCAGTTGCTCCAACCTGGCGTTGAAGTCCGACGGCAAGGTGGACGTGGCGGGAACGGACGCCGCACGGCAGTCCGGTGTGAGGGTGGGGCGCGTGTCGCCGGAGCGGATCCGCGAACTGGTGTGGATGCTGTTGCTGGAGCCAGAGGTGAAGGACCGGGTGCAGGTGGAGGCCGTGCGCGTGCCGGTGCCGAAGGGCCTCCGCGTCGAGTGGCCCGCGACCGATGAAGGGAGCGAGGGCGGAATCGCCGGTGGGGTCTTCGGAGGATCCACGGCGCAGACGACCTTGAGCTGGAAGTGGTTTCCTCCCGGGGGCGCGGAGCCCATGTCTGGCGATTTCAGGTTTCCCTACTCATGGGCTCCCGGCGAGGACCACGCGAACGTGCTCATGACCGAAGCCGAAGCCACGTTGCAGGAGGGCTGCCCGGCATTGCCCGTTCCGGTCCGGGAGCTCGACTTCACGCGAGGGCCCGGCGTCAATCGCGTCGACGCACCCGAGGGCGTGTCGAAGGTCCAGGACGCGCGGGTGGACGCGCTGCTCACCTGGAAGCCCGCGGCGGGATGCGTCCCGGGCAAGAACGGCGGGTGAGCTTCAGCGCGCTAACGATTGCAACACCAAGCATCGCGGAGGGCAGGCGTCCGGGCGTCACGCAGGCGACACGGCCTTCGGGGGATGGTGGCGCGGTGGGGGCGCCGGTTAAAGCTCTCGCCCCATGAGCGTCTGTCTCCCCGACGTCCTCCCCCACGAAGATGTCATCGACTACGTGCAGCGCCTGTGCGGCGGCTTCGATGCGCGCCTGTATCAGCAGGTGTTGGGCGCTGCGAATGCGTTCAAGGAAGGCGACGAGGCCATCGGCGTCGCGGCTGCGGACGAGGCTTCGCGGCGCAACGCGCGGACCCTGTTGTCGCGCACGCAGCTGGACGACCTGCACGCGCATCCTCCGTTCGAGGACCGGCTGTATGTCTTCAACCTGGAGGCGTGGGACGCGGCGCGCTGGAAGCGCGTGGCGGACTGGACGCTGGGCCAGCTCAAGGACTTCCTGCTCACCGCGCCGGAGCCCCAGGTGCATGACGTCCTGGACGGGCTGCCCAGCGACGTCATCGCGTGCGTCGTGAAGCTGATGGACGACGCGGAGCTGAAGACAGTCGGTGGGCGCATCTTCCATCCGTTGCCGGGCAGCCGCGTGGGCGCGAAGGGCTATCTGGGTGCGCGCTTGCAGCCCAACTCGCCCACGGATCATCCGGAGGACATCTGCTGGCAGGTCCTCAACGGGTGGTCCTTCGCGGTGGGCGACGTGGTGCTGGGGACGAACCCGGTGTCGTCGGAAGTCGCGTCGGTGGCCGCGGTGGAGTCCGCGCTGCACGACGTGCTGGTGACGTTCGGGTTGGAAGAGGTGATGCCTCACTGCGTGCTCTCGCACATCGACGTGCAGGCGCAGGTGGAGGCAATGCGGCCGGGCACCACGGGCATCTGGTTCCAGAGCCTGGGTGGAAACGAAGCGGCCAACCGCACCTTCGACGTGACGCTGGAGAAGATGGTGGCGCACGCGGCGTCGCGCACCGGCAAGTGGGGCCTGTACTTCGAGACGGGGCAGGGGGCGGACGCGACGAACGGGCACCACCACGGCACGGACATGCTCATCCACGAGTCGCGCAAGTACGGCTTCGCGCGAGCGCTCAAACGCCGCGTGGCCCTGGCGCAGGCGGGGACGGGGCGGGACGCGGCGCCGTGGGTGCACGTCAACGACGTGGCGGGCTTCATTGGCCCGGAGGTGTTCCGCACGCGCGAGCAGTTGGTGCGTTGCTGCCTGGAAGACATCGTGATGGGCAAGCTGCACGGCCTCACGCTGGGCCTGGACGTGTGCTCCACGCTGCACATGGACGTCACGCTGGATGACCTGGGCTGGTGCCAGGAGCAGCTCGCGGAGGCAGGGCCCGCGTACATGATGTCGCTGCCCACGCGGAATGATCCGATGCTCAGCTACCTCACCACGTCCTTCCAGGACCACGTGCGGCTGCGCGAGCGGTACGGCCTGAAGGTGGACGACCGGATGTGGGCCTTCTTCCATCGCCTGGGCGTCATCGACGCGGACGGCCGGCCCACGAAGCACTTCGGCGACCCGGCCCACGTCTACGTGCACTTCCGACGGGCCAAGGGCGACACGCGTCCGGAGGCGGAGCTGCGGGCGGAGGCGGAAGTGAAGATGGCGGAGGTGCGCGCCCGGGGCGTGCCGCTCGCGGTGGGGCACGGCGAGGCGCCCTGGACGCTGGAGCCCACGCTGGAGCGGGAGGTGCGCGGTCTCTACGACGACGGCAAGGTGGGGTTGTGGTCGGAGCTGTCCGACGCGGCGGTGGAGTCCATCCCGCGCGCGGCGTGGCTCAAGACGCGCTCCCTGGACCGTCGCGACTACATCCTGCACCCGCCGTCCGGCGAGTCTCTGGACGAGGCCTCGGAGGCGAAGGTGCGTGCGCTGCGCGACCAGCACGCGGGCCGGTATGACGCGCAGGTGGTCATCTCGGACGGGCTGGATCCGCGCTCGCTGATGGACGAGGGCCACCTGGCGCCGTTCCTGGCGCGGCTGCGCTCGGAGTTGGAGGCGACGGGCTGGAGGGTGGCGCCGGAGGTGCTGGTGGTGAAGCACGGCCGGGTACGCGCGGGCTACCAGGTGGGCCAGCTGCTGTTCGGCGCGGAAGGGGACCCACGTCCGCGCGCCCTGGTGCATGTGATTGGCGAGCGCCCTGGCTCCGGGCACCACGCCTTCTCCGCGTACCTCACGGCGCCGGACGCGGACACCTGGGCGAAGCCGGGAGCGGTGGACCACGACCGCACCCGGCTCATCGCCGGCATCTCGGACACCAGCGTCCGGCCGGAGGACGCCGCCGTGGAGTTGGCGCGGATCCTCGCGGAGACGCGGACTTCAACCGCCCCCGTGGTGTCGGGGGTGGCCTAGTTACGTGCGTCTGTCTTTGTCACGCGACCGATGACGTCAGCGGCTCAGCACTCCTGGATGTACTCCGAGTAGACCGACCGGCCGCCCCAGTAGTAGAGCCCGCCGCAGTAGCAACCAAACTCACCAATCAACTGGGTGTGCGCGGCGTCGTTGTAGTACCGGTGCAGGTTCGCGTTCGGCTCGTTGGAGCAGTCCGGAAGGGGCGCTTCCTGCGAGGCAAGGTTCGGCTCGGCCTCCTGCTCCATGGGACCGCCACAGCCCACCGCCATCGCCAGCAAACCACCGAGAATGAATGACCGCATGTGTCCTCCTTGAGGGGGACGCAAACCATATGCGGCCTGCGACTGTGCGTGAAACAGGGTGTCGCGGATTTCAGTGGAACCGTGGATGACGGGTTGCATTGTAAAACATTGCGTCAGCGCAGCGCGGCGATGCTCGCGGCGGTGCGCACGCCCCCCACCGCGGTGGCCAGGGTGCTCTGGCCCGGGAACACGGAGTCCCCCACCAACCACACGCCGCGCTGCGCCTGGAAGGGTCCCAGCACGCGGTAGTTGTTCAACCCCGCGCGACGGGGAACGCCGCCCACCGCGCCAGCCTCGCGCAACGTGAAGCGCTGGAACGTGCGCGGCGACGCCGTCATGACGTGCACCACGTTGGCCATCCACTCCGGGAGCAGCGCGTCCAGGTTCTCGCGCATCCGCGCATGGAGCCCGGCGAAGTAGGGCGCCTGCTCCTCAGGCGTCATGCCCGCGACCTTCTTCAACGGCACGTGCGTGGACACCGTCACCGTGCGCTGCCCCGGCCGTGCGCGCCCTTCGTCCGCCGCCCCGCTCACGGAGGCGAAGAGGTGGTTGCCTTCGATGAAGGGGGCTTGCTCGTCGCGCACCAGTTCGAAGTGATGCGCGCCGCCGGAGTCACCTTCGGGAGGCCGCACGACGAGGTAGAGCATCGCCGCGCCCCAGCCGTCGTCCACGCGCTCGGCGAGCGCATCCACCCGGGGAAGCCTCCCCACCGGAACATCCATCAGTGTGCGCAGCCCTTGAGGCAGAACGTTGGCCACCACATGCCGGGCGAGCAGCTCACCCCTGCGCGCCGTCACCCGCCAGCCTCCATCCACCGGCGTCACCGAGCGCACCCGGTTCGCCATGAACACGTCGCCGCCCTGGGCCGAGATGGCCTTCGTCAGCGCCGTCGCCAACCGCCCGATGCCGCCCCGCACGTGCCCCGTGCCGCGCCAGTAGTAGTCCATCGCCGCGAACGCGAACGGCGCCTCCGCCTCCGCCGCGGGGCACTGCACGGTGATCTGACAGAGCGCGTCCAGGTACGTGCGCAGCGGCGTGAAGCCCTCCAGCCCGTGATGCGCGAGCACCGCGCCCAGCGGACGACCCAGCCACCGCGCCAGCGGCGCGTAGGACCACGCGCGCCCCGCGTGCCGCATCAGCGTCTTCAGGTTCAACGGTGGCAGCAGGTCCGGGTCATCGAACAGCGGCCACAGCGCACCGGCCACCTGGGCCTGTAGTTCGAAGAACCGCCGCACGCCCCGCACGGGGGCTCCGGGCAGCGCGCAGAACGCGGCGATGAGCCGCTCCCGGTCCCGGTGCACGGGCAGCCGCATCCCCGGGGTTCGCAGCTCCACCAGGGGATCCAACCAGTCCACCGTCACGTCCAGCGCGTGCTCGCGGATCCACCGGCCGAAGAGCTGATGCTCACCGAAGCCGGAGAACAGCGTGGCGCCGGACTCGAAGGCGTAGCCACCGCGCCGGAAGGTGCTTGCGCAGCCGCCCGGGTAGTTGAGCCCTTCGCACAGCGCCACCCGGGCGCCCCGGCGGCACAACTCCAGCGCCGTGCCCAGGCCACCGAAGCCCGCACCCACCACCACCGCGTCGTACCAGGTGTCCGCCATTGCTCGGGTAAAAGGACCGGCACCGGGAGCGGGCCGGGGGAGACCCGCTCCTTCCGGTGCCGGTATCGCGCACATGGCCAGGCGCGAC
The DNA here is from genome assembly GCF_003668965.1 of Corallococcus sp. AB030. Lineage (NCBI taxonomy): Bacteria > Pseudomonadati > Myxococcota > Myxococcia > Myxococcales > Myxococcaceae > Corallococcus > Corallococcus sp. AB030. Next base: position 90,510 of record NZ_RAWQ01000006.1, on the reverse strand, counting down.
GGGAGTCTCCTAACGGGCCCGCACTCCCGCCGCGATTCTTTTCCCCACTCGAGGAGGAGACAGGCGTCCGGGCGCTTCCACTGGCGAACACCCGGCCCCGCGGCTACGGCATCTTCAGCCTGATGTTGAACGTGTATGACACGTTCACCGGACGGCCCTGGAACGTCAGCGGCTGATACGTCCGCGAGGAGAGGGACTCCAGCACCGCGTCATCCATGAACGGCAGGCCCTTGATGATGCGGCAGTCGCGCACCCGGCCCTCCGTGGTGATGACGCACTTCGCGATGATCATCCCCTCCACGCCCGCGCGCCGCGCCTCGAGCGTGTAGCTGAACTGCGAACCGCTCAGCATCTTCGGGGGCGTCATCCCGCCCTGGAAGGGCAGCACATCCGTGCCCGTGGGCGCGATCTGGAGCCCTGGCACGCCCACGGCGCCGATGGGGCTGGTGCTGTTCGGATCGCCGTCCGGGTCCCCCACCGGGCCGGTCTCGCCCGTGCCCGTCGCGTCGGTGGTGGCCGCCGCATCCGCGAGGGTCGTCGGCTCCGGATCCGGCTTCGCCTCCGGCGGATCCGCGGGCAGCGGCTTCGGGTTCAGCGGGATGCGGTCCGTGCGCGGCTTGGGCTTCGGCTTCGGTGCGGTCGTGGCCGGTGCCGGCTGCGCGGCGTGCTTCACGCCCTGCCGGATGGCCGGCTGATGGAAGACGATCGTCCGCTCGGGCGGCTCGACGGTCTCGGGCACGCGGCCGGAGATGAAGAACACCAGGCCCAGGAGCCCCGCGTGCACGCCGATGGACACCCACGCGCCCGTGCCGAACCGTCCCGAGCGCACTCCCCGCCGTTCGATGACCGACTCAAACATCTGACCCGCCTCCTGTTCGGGGCGGACGCTCCAGGCGTCCCGTCCCCACAAGATGCAAGGTACGAAGTCCCGCCAGTCGAAAGGCCGACAGGGCTCCATGTGTTGGTCATGGTTGCGTCATGACGGGCCGCCGCTCAGGACCTCCATGCGGTAGCCCACGCCGCGCAGCGTGTGGATGGTGAAGCCGGACGTGCTCGTCCACCCGAGCTTCTTCTTCAGGTTCGACACGAAGTTGTCCACCGTGCGCGGATCCACCACGACGTCGCGGCCCCACACCGCGTCCAGGATTTCGCCTCGGGGCAGGGCGCGGTCGCGGTGGCGCAACAGGAACGCCAGCAGGTCGAACTCCGTGCGCGTCAGGTCCACTTCACTGCCGTCCGCCCGCAGCACCGCGCGGCGGCCCAGGTCCAGCGTGAAGGCGCCAAAGGTCACCACCTGCGGCGGCGCCGTGCCCGCCCGGCGCACCAGCGCCTGCACGCGCGCGAGCAGCTCCCGCAGCCGGTAGGGCTTGGTGAGGTAGTCCTGCGCGCCGGCCTCGAAGCCGCGCACCAGGTCGTCCTCCAGCGAGCGCGCGGTGAGCATCAGCACCATGCTCTTCACGCCCTCCGCGCGCAGGCGGCGGCAGAAGCTGTAGCCGTCCTCGCCCGGCAGCATCACGTCCAGGATGAGCAGGTCGAACGCCCGCGACTTCAAGATTGGCGCCGCGTCCTTCGCGGACGGGGCGTCCGTCACGTCGTAGCCCTCGTCGCGCAGGTTGTCGCGCAGGCCCAGGCGCAGGTTGGCGTCGTCCTCGACGATGAGGATGGTCGGGCGGGTGGTGGAGGGTGGCGTCTGCGTCGTCATCTGCGCGTCTCGGGAAAGGTCAGGGCGAAGGTCGTGCCTTCGGGGCCGGAGGAGGCCACCTGGATGCTGCCCTGGTGCAGGCCCATGATTCTGCGGCACAGCGCCAGCCCCAGGCCACTTCCATGCACCTCCGGCCCGGGCGTTGTCAGACGGTAGAAGTCCTGGAACACGCGCTCCCATTCCTCCGGGGGAATGCCCACCCCGTTGTCGCTGAAGAGCACCGTGGCGCCAAAGCCCGGCTGCGGATAGGCGCGCACCGTGAGGACCACCGGGCTTCGCAGGTTGTACAGACAGGCGTTGCGGCCCAGGTTGGCGAAGAGCATCCGCACGAGCGACGCGTCCGCGTCCAGCTCCACGTCCCCCACGTCCGAGCTCAGTTCCACCGGCACGGTGACGGCGTCCATCAGGTCGTCGCGCAGGTTGCCCACCGCCTCCTCCAGCCGCACGCGCGCGGGCCTCAGCGCCCATCGCCCCTTGTCGATGCGGTTGAAGGACAGGATGTTCTCCACCAGGAAGTGCAGGCCCTCCGCGGCGCGCACGATGCGGGTGGGGTAGTCCCCCGCCTCCGGGCTCTTGCCCAGCCGGCGCTCCAGCGTCTCCCCCAGCAGGCGGATGGACGCGAGCGGCGTGCGCAGTTCGTGGGACACGGTGGAGACGAAGTCGCTCTTGAGTTCCACGAAGCGGTACTTGCGCTGCTGGGCCACCACCGCCAGCGCCGCGATGGCCGACGCGAGCGCGCCGCACGCCGCGACGAGCAGCGTCTTCAGGCCGTACCGCGCCTCGATGTCCGCCTCCGCCGCGGCCCAGCCGGGCGTGGCCACCTCCAGCCCCGGGTGCTTCAGGGGCCGCGCCACGCCGCCGGGCCCCAGCCGCACCTGGCCATCCCGGGGGATGAGGTTGCGTCCGCGCAGCTCCTGCGTCAGCTCCGACAGCAGCGCGCCCATGTCCACCGCCAGCCCGTGCACCTGCTCGGCCGCGGGCTCCACGTACCACTGCTCGGCCAGGAGCGTGGGGCCGTCCAGCGGCTCCGGCAGCACCAGGGCTCCCGCGCCGGCCTCCTGCACGCGCGCCACGAAGGCGTCGGACGGCTCCGACAAGGTGCTGCTCAACGCCACGATGCGCGCCTGGAGGAAGTTGAAGTCCGGCTGCGTGAGCTGGGCCCGGGAGCGCAGCACGTTGCGCTGCAGGCCCGCGTCCCGCGACATGCCGCCCAGCTCCTCCGGAAGGCCTTCGCGCACCAGCGCCCGGATGAGGGGCTGCGTTTCCTCGCCGCGTTGCAGGTACTCCACCATCAACAGGGTGAAGGGCAGCTCCTGATCCGGCGGCAGCGGGTGCGCCGCGTGGTAGCGCAGCAGGGACTCCACCGCCGCGTCCTTGCGCGCCTCGCTGCTGGAGGCCAGGGCCGCCTCCGCCGCGCGCAGCCGGGACAGCCGCTCCTGGTAGGGGGAGGGGGCCTGACCGTCCTCCAGCGCGTGCGCCAGCATCGTGTAGTTGGCCTGGGCCGGGACGTCCGCGCCCTCCCGGGGCCAGTCCACTCGCGGCAGGAACTGGTGGCCGCGGAAGAGCAGGTAGTAGCCCTCGGCGGGCAGCAGCGGGTCGCCCACGGCCGCGTTGAGCTTCGGCAGGTGGGACTTCATCATCTGCGCGAGCGCGGTGCGCAGGGACTCGGCGGCCAGCTGCTCCAGGGCGATGCGCCGCGAGCGCACCTGGGCGCGCGCGTCCTCACGCTCCTGGGTGAAGATGCGCTGGAGGCTCACCAGCCCCCATCCGAGGGCCAGCAGTCCGAAGCCCAGGGCGAGCAATGTGGGGAGGAGTCGGCGCAGCATTCGCGTCCCCTGGGACTGTAGCAGTGTCGACAGGTTTGCGGGCCGGGAGCCTCCAGGGTGAATAAAGTGGGGGCAGCCGGCGTCCCCACGGGTGTCTGGAGATCGGAGACGGAGTCATGGGTTCTCGATGGTGGATGGGTTTGATTGTCGGCCTGGCGACCCAGGGGGCGTTCGCGCAGACCTCGCCGGTCGCAGCGGATGACTGGGGTGATGACGGATACGCCCAGCAGTCCAACGCGGATGATTCCGGGCCCATCGCGCCCTCTCCGCCCCCTGACCTGCCCGCCGAGTCACCGACCCCCCGGCCCTATGCCGGCGCGGTCTGGACGTCCGGGCACTGGTACTGGGACGGCGACAGCTGGCAGTTCAAGTCCGGCGGCTGGGTGGAGCGCATGCCCGGCTACCAGTACGTCAACGGCTACTGGGCGCAGGACGACGACGTCTGGCGCTGGGTGTCCGGCGGCTGGGCCCAGGAGGGCTCCACCGAGGTGGAGATCCCCGTGGAGGTCGCCAGCGAGGACGTGACGGCCACCCAGGCGCCTCCGGCCCTGCGCGTGGAGTCGCCGCCCCCCGCGCCGTCCGTGGGCTACACGTGGGCTCCGGGCTACTGGTACTGGGGCGCCAACGGCTACGAGTGGGTCTCCGGCTCCTGGATGGAGCCGCCGCGTCCGGGCCTGGTGTTCGTGTCGCCGCACTGGGTGCGCCGCGGCCCGTCCTGGGCGTTCGTGGGCGGCGGGTGGGGCTACAACGGCTCGGTGCGCGTCGTCGTGCCGGTCTACCGCCACGCGCACATCTCGTTCTCCTTCGGCCGTCCGAACCTGTTCCTGCGCTCGTGGTACCGGTATCCGGGCGTGTCGTGGCGCTACTACGACTACGGGCACAGCCGTTACCGCCCGGGGCGCTACCACTACTCGCGCCCGGGGCCGTACCGGTACAACAGCCCGCGCTCGCATGACGCGTCGCCCGGGCGTTACTCGTCCAACGGTGGCCGGGGCAACAGCCGTCCCGGGCCCTACCGTCCGCAGGGCAGCGGCGTCCACTCGTCGAACAACGGCAACAGCGGCAACAGCGGTGGCTGGGGTGGTACGCGCAATCCTCCTCCCGGTGGGAACGGCACGAGCGGCGGCTCGCACCAGTCCAGCGGCGGTTGGGGTGGCGGCTCCAACCCCGGGCGCCCGTCGTCGGGTGGCGGCGCGCACCAGTCCAGCGGTGGCTCCGGCGGTTGGAATGGCGGCTCCAGCCCCGGGCGTCCGTCGTCGGGTGGTGGCTCCAGCTCCAGCCCCGGGCGTCCGTCGTCGGGTGGCGGGGGACGCTCCTCGTCCAGCAACGGCGGCGGGTGGGGCGGCGGCAGCTCCGGCCGCGTCCAGCAGACCAGCGGCGGGTCCTCCAGCAGCAACAGCGGCGGCTGGGGTGGCGGCAGCTCCGGTCGCGGCGGTGGTTCCTCCTCCTCGCGCGGCTCCAGCGGCGGCTCGTCTCACGGCTCCAGCAGCCGCGGCGGTGGCAGCGGCTGGGGTGGCGGTTCCGGCGGTGGCCACGGCGGTGGTGGCCATCGCTGAGTGAAGTGACGGCGGATGGGCCGGGTCAGACCTCGACCTGGCCCATCAGCCACGTCTCCAGCTCCGCCAGCTCGCGCTCCTGCGAGGGGTGGCGGGCGCGGACCTCGGCGACGGCCTGCTGCATCCCGTCGCGGCTGTGCGGCTTGCCGGTGAGCTCCGCCTGCAGGTCCTGCACGAGGTCCGGGTAGAGCGCATCCGAGAAGACCTGCGCGCGGGTGATGTGTCCGTTCTCCGTGTCGACGTGGACCTCGAAGAAGCCCCACGACAGGTACTCCACCATCTGGTGGCTGAAGCGGGGCGCGTTGCCGAAGCGCCAGTCCCACGACGCGTAGTGATCGAAGGTGCGCTTGAGCGACGGCTGGCTCTCCAGGAACGAGGGCTCCAGCAGCTCCGGCTCCGCGGTGGCGCCGTGGAAGTCGCAGAAGGCGCCGATCATCGCCTTCACCAGCGACTCATGGGAGGTCTCCGGCTGGAGGTCGCGGATGTTCATCACGCGCGAGCGCACCGACGCGCTGCCCTTGGACTCCAGCTTCTTCGGGTGCGGCGTGAGGTAGTTGGCCAACCGCGACAGGTTGGCGTGGATGAGGAAGGTGCCGTGATGGAAGGCGCGGTCCTTCGTCTCACGGTATGCGCTGCCGCTGATCTTCCGGGGGCCGTCCTCCAGCGGAATCACCAGGTCGTTGCGCCCGGACGCCTGCGCCGTCACGCCCAGCCGGGACAGCGCGTCCAGCAGGATGCGGACGTTCGCCGTCTTGTCGTAGCCCTCCTTCGCGGACAGGAACGTGAAGCAGGTGTTGCCCAGGTCGTGGAACACCGCGCCGCCGCCGCTGGTGCGCCGCGCGAGGAAGACCTTGTCCTCCTCCATGCGCGCGAGGTTGCACTCGGACCACGGGTTCTGGTTGCGGCCGATGACGACCGTGTTGTCGTTGCGCCAGAGGAAGAGCGTCTGGGTGGAGGGATCCAACTCGCGGAAGATCCAGTCCTCGGTCGCCAGGTTGAACCAGGGGTTGTACGTCTCCGACAGCAGGATGCGGACGCGCGGGGCTTGAGACATGGGCGCGGAGCATAACCGCCCGCCACGTGCTTGCAGGGACTTGCGCCGTCCCACGCAGGACATCCCTTCCTCCCCGGGGGCAATGGCCGAGGGGGGGCTGCCTCCGGAAGACTCCGGCACGTGTCGGGCGCGGAGTGTGGGTGCGCGCCATGGGGGCGGCCATGCGTGGAGTGTTTTCCCTGTCGCGTCCTCGTGCGGGCGGCCCGGTGGTGCTGTGGGGTGGGGCGCAGCCGTCCGGCAGCCTCAAGTACCTCACCTTCGCGCGCTACCTGGCCGCGATGCCGCCGGGCTCGCGCGGGCTGGTGGAGCTGTCCGGCGCGTCGAGCGCGCTGGCGCTGGACCTCCTGGGCCGCGAGCGGGGCCTGCCCACGGTGGCCCTGACGGACACGGCGGGCGCGACGTACCTGCGCGCCAACGGCTTCCAGGGGCAGGTGCGCCAGGTGGACTCGATGGCGGACATGTTCCACCAGGCCCAGTCCCTGGAGCGCGAGGGCTGGAGCTGGCCCCGGCAGCTCACCAATCGAGCGATGGTCGCGTGCGTGGAGGCCTGGGCGTCGGGGCTGCGCGCGCAGGTGCGCGAGCGCTTCCCCACGGTGCGGCACGTGGTGTGTGGCTTCGGCACGGGCGCGACGCTGGTGGGCCTGACGCGCGTCTTCATGGCCGGTGGCTTCACCGTCACCGGCCTGCAGCCCGCGCCCGGCACGTCGGTGCCCGGCTGGCGCACGTGGGGAGCCCAGAACCTGGGCGCGGAGGACCTGTTCTTCGAACACCAGCCGCGCATGGTCCTGGCCACGGCCGCCCCCGCGCCGGATGCCTTCACCTCGCTCCTGGACTGGGCGCGCCGGCAGCCGAATCCTGAACGGGTGCTCGTCATCGCGCACAACGCCCGGGAACCGGACTCCGCCCGCGCCTGAGGCGACCGCGCGCCTACCGGTGCGCCGCTTCGATTCGCGCCCGCACGGCGGCCACTCCGTCGCGCGGGTACGCGGGCACGTGGGACAGCTCGCGTTCAGCCAGCCGCAGGAGCGTGCGCGCGAGGCCCGGCGTATCGCCTTCCAAAGCTCGCGCCAGCTCACCGCCGGTCTCCGGATACACGCGCTCCACGCGCCGCACCGGATCCAACCCGTCCAGCAGCGAAGCAGCAGGGGCGGGGACATGGCGCGCGAGCAGCAGGCAGAACAGGCGCACCGCTTCGTAGAGCCGCGAGCGTCCGCTGAGCCCTTCGCCGCGCGCGTGGCGGCCCACGCCCACCAGCACCTGCGTGAGCCACTGTCCGAAGAGCCACGCGTCGTCCGGGGCCGTGCGCTGGAGCTCCTCCGCCGTGTCCCGCGCGCGCTCGTCCATGCGCTCCGTCACGCCGCCCTTGTCCAGCAGCACGCGGTAGCGGTTGACGCGCGCGAACGCCAGCTCCTCCAGGTCGAACACCGCGAACTCCAGCAGGTGCCCGTCGCGGTACACGACCTTGAGGCCATGCGCCGTCTCGCGGAACGCCAGCGCCACGTCCTCCGCATGGGGCAGCCAGCCGCGCTCCTGTCTCAATGTTTCAGCGTGTCCGGGCCATGCGACGACGAAGAAGTCATGGTCGCTGAAGTCATCCGGCGCGTAGTCGCGCGCCGCCATCGAGCCCAGCGCCACGAGCCCTCGGAAACGGCCGTCCGCGTCAGCCCTGCGCGTCAATTCCACGGTGAAGGCCTGATACGCGGCGGTGTCCAAGCGCGTGCTCCTCGGGAAGGACCCGCATGCTGCCACTCCGACGCGGGGCGCTGAAGTCGTAATGCATTGCGTTGATTTGCGATTATGCGGTGCGTCTCGATTTATGACGCAGCGGGTCGCAGAGGGGAAGGGGAACAAACACATGCGTCTGTCCTGACCCGGAGCTGACACGCTTTTCAGTTAATTCTGAGGTTGGCTTGATTTTTATCAGAGCCTCGCTTTATGGGCTGATTCGCGGGTCAATCCCTTCGATGATCCGCCCTCCCCAATCAGGAGCCTGTATGCGAAACGCCGTCCGGACCCTCGTTCTGACTGTCGCGGTTCTTGCCCTCTGGGCGCAGCCCGCTCGCGCCGCGGATACGTACACGCAGACGAAGTACCCCATCGTGCTGGCGCACGGCATGGCGGGTTTTGATTCGCTGTTCGGGGTGCTCGACTACTTCTACGGCATCGAGTCGACGCTGAAGTCGGGCGGCTCGAAGGTCTACATCACGCACGTTCCGCAGTTCAACACGAGCGAGGCGCGCGGCGAGGCGCTGCTGGCGCAGGTGCAGGACGTGCTCGCGCGTTCGGGCGCGAAGAAGGTGAACCTGATTGGCCACAGCCACGGCGGCCTGGACGTGCGCTACGTGGCGGCGGTGCGGCCGGACCTGGTGGCGTCCGTGACGACGGTGGGCACGCCGCACAAGGGCGCGGACCTGGCCACCTACCTGCGCTCGAACATCAAGGGCGGTTCGTTCACGGAGGGCGTGCTGTCGTACTTCGCGAACAACCTGGGCCTGGTGCTGGGCCTGCTGTCCGGCCACACGCAGTCCCAGGACGCGATTGGCGCGCTGACGGCGCTGTCCGCTTCGGGCGCGGCCACGTACAACGCGAAGTACCCGGCGGGTCTGCCCACCTCCTCGTGCGGCACTGGCGCGGCGACGGGCACGCAGGGGCAGCGCTACTATTCCTGGTCCGGCACGGATCCCTTCACCAACGTCTTCGACGCGTCTGACTACGCCCTGAAGCTGTCGTCCTTCTTCTACAGCGAGTCCAACGACGGCCTCGTGGGCCGCTGCAGCTCGCGCTTCGGCACGGTCATCCGCGACAACTACGACATGAACCACCTGGACGAAGTGAACCAGGTGCTGGGCCTCACCGCGTTCTTCACCGACCCGAAGTCCGTGTTCCGCACCCAGGCGAACCGCCTGAAGACCGCGGGCCTGTAATCCCCCTAGGAGTGCCCCGCCATGAAGCGCCGCGCCGTCATTCTCGTGGTCGCGCTGTGCGCCCTCCTGGGTGCCGGCGTCTTCTCGTGGTGGAAGGTCCGGGCGGAGGACGCGCCCGGACCCGCTGTAACGCCGTCCGCCGTTCCCGTCGCGCAGGGGTCGCGGCCGCAGGGGGCGTCTCCCGCCGTTCCCGGTGCCGTCGTGACGGCGAGCCCGGACTCGCAGGCTGGCGCGCCGCTGCCGCCACTGCCCGGTTCGCTCAAGGACACGGAGGAGGATGGCGCGGTGCTGGTGGATGCGTCCGGGCACCTGGTGCCGAACGCGGACCTGCGCCGGCTCTTCAACTACTACCTGTCCGCCACTGGCGAAGAGTCCGCGTCGCTCATCCGCGAGCGCATCCTCGCGGCCCTGCGGGCGAAGAAGCTGCCTGCCGCCGCCCTGGACGAAGCGGTGCAGGTGCTGGACGACTACCTGGCCTATCTGGAGGCAGCGCGGGGCCTGGGGTCGAAGGGCTCCGTGGCCACGATGGACACCGCCGAACGCCTGGAGTCCCTGCGCAAGCTACGCCGGGAGCACCTGGGCGGCGCAGCCGACGGCCTCTTCGGGCAGGAGGAGGCGGTGGACGCCGTCGCCGTGGAGCGGCTGAAGCTGATGAAGGACGCGTCGCTGACGAAGGAGGAGCGCGAGCAGCGCATGTCGGCGCTGGAGGAGCGGCTGCCCCCGGACGTGCGCGCCAGCCGCGAGGAGGCCGTGCGCCCGTTGCGGCAGCAGGCCGTGGAGCAGGAGCTGCTGGCGGCGGGCGCGACGGCGGAGGACCTGCACCAGCACCGGCTGTCCACCGTGGGGCCAGAGGCCACCGGGCGGCTGGAGTCGCTGGACGCGGAGCGCGCGCAGTGGAAGCAGCGGCTGGCGGACTTCCGCGCGAAGCGCGAGGCGCTGGGCCAGAGCGAGCCGGACCCTGCCCGGCGTCAGGCCGCGGTGCAGCGGCTGCTGTTCGACTCGTTCACCCCGGAGGAGCGCCTCCGGGTGGAGGCCGCGGACACCATCGAAGCAGCCACCGGTTCCGGAGGCGGGTGAGGCGGTATCAGGTTCGCTTGAACCCTATTCGTGCGTGAGGCCGAAGAGCGACCGCAGCCTTCCGAGGATGCGGCCCGCCTCGGGTGAATGGTCCGGCCCGCCGCCCGCGGCCTGGGCCACGGCGCGCAGCTGGGTGCGGCGTTGGGCGAGGAGCGCGGAGAGCTGCCGGGCGAGGCCCGGGTAGTCGGAGAACAGCCGCGCGAAGGTGGGCCGGTCCAGCTCCATCAGCACGGAGTCCTGGAGCGCCACCACCGTGGCGGCGCGGGGCTCGCCGGTGAGCAGGGACATCTCCCCGATGTACTGGCCCGGCCCCAGCCTCGTGATTTCGGACTGGAGCGTGCCGGCGCGCACGCTGACCTCGCCGGAGGCCACGACGTAGAAGGTCCCGCCCTGGTCGCCCTCCTGGATGATGCGCTCGTTGCGGCCGAAGCGGCGCACCACCACCTCGCACTGCAGGCGCTCCAGCTCCTCCGGGCCCAGCGGCGCGAAGAGGTCCACCTGGCGCAAGAGGTCGCGCACGGTTTCGTCCGCCAGCTCGCGGCGGCGGTGCTTCGTCTCGCGGCGCAGCGTCACCGTGCGCTGGGCGTGGGGCAGCTCCATGCCCTCGCGGCGCAGCCGGTACCACAGCCGCGTGTGCAGCTCCTCCTTCACGCTGTCCGACAGCGCGAAGTCATTGAGGAACACGCGCACCATGTACTGCGTGTTGGACTCCGTGAAGCCCACCGTGCGCGCGATGGGCGGCGGCTGCACCAGGATCTGGGGAATCTCCCGGGCCACCTCCAGCAGCGCCTTCTTCACCTGGTTGGGCGGCGCGTCCAGCGACACGCCCACCTGCACCTCGATGCCCACGGGCTCGCGGTGCTGGGTGAAGTTCTTCACGTGCTCCTTGCCCACCATGCTGTTGGGCAGGGTGATGACCTCACGCCGGAAGTTGGCGATGCGGATGGAGCGCCACCCGATGTGCACCACCCGCCCGGTGTGCTCGCCAATGCGGATGAAGTCGCCCACCTCGAACGGCCTGTCCAACTGCAGCGACAGGCCCGCGAAGAGGTTGCCCAGCGTCTCCTGGAGCGCCAGACCGATGACCACCGTCAGCACCGCGGTGGAGGCGACCAGGCCCGCCAGGTCCAGGTTGAGCTGGCTCTGGAGGATGGGGACGGTGGCGAGCGCGTACAGCGTGAAGTCGATGACGTCGCGGAGAATCTTCGGCGTCGTCACCGGCGAGCGCATCCGCACCAGCTTCAGCGCGAACGCCACCGCGGCCCGGATGACGCCGTAGGCGAACGTGAGCATCCAGCCCACGTTCACGAACTTGTGCAGGCCCTCCGGCGTCGAGGCCTCTGGCAGCAGGCGCGCCGCCAGCCGCAGCACCAGGAAGGCGAGCAGCATCCGCACCGCGCCCCGCAGGTCGTCGCGCAGGTCCGGGTCGCGGGTGGTCCGTTGGATGCCCAGCAGGAGCACCGTCAGGATGGAGCCCGCCAGCAGGGGGAGGTGGCCTTCGAGGAAGTTCAACACGTCCGGTGAATCAGACCGGGGGCGCGCGCACGGGTCAAGGTGGCGGTTGACGGGTGGGCGGCGAGCGGGGATACACGCCCCCCATGACGCTTGCCTCGGTGCAGGGACAGCCCCGCGCGATGGACGCGCTCCAATCCGCCTTGCGGTCTGGCTCGGTGCATCACGCCTACCTGTTCGCCGGGCCCGAAGGGGTGGGCAAGGAGCTGGCCGCGGTGGGCCTGGCCCAGGCCCTCACGTGCCCGGAGGCCCCGGAGGTGGGCTGTGGCAAGTGCGCCAGCTGCGTGCGCCTGGCCAAGGGGCTGCACCCGGACGTCACCTGGGTGATGCCGGACGACGAGCGCGTGTCGCGAGGACTCGCGGGCCGCTCCGACTTCACCGGCACGCCCAGCCGCGAGCTGCGCGTGGAGCAGATTCGCCAGCTCCAGGAGCGACTGGCGCTGCGCGGCCTGGAGTCCAAGCGCAAGGTGGCCATCCTGGTCAGCACGGAGCAGATGAACGTCCAGGCGCAGAACGCGTTCCTCAAGACGCTGGAGGAGCCGCCCGCGGAGACCACCCTCATCCTGGTGGCGAGCGCCATGGACCGGCTGCTGCCCACCATCCGCAGCCGCTGCAGCAAGGTGTACTTCGGTCCGCTGCCCGTGGACCTGGTCGCACGGCACGTGCAGCAGGAGCGCAAGCTGGACGCGGACACCGCCGCCCTGGCCGCGGTGATGTCCGGAGGCAGCCTGGGCCGCGCGCTCGCGCTGGACGTGAAAGCGCTGAAGGAGCGCAAGGACGTCCTCACCGCCTTTGAAGCCCTGAGCGGCAACGACATCCCGGCCCTCCTGCGCTTCGCGGAGGCGCACGGCGGCTCGCGCGAGGACGCGGACACGGCGCTGGAGCTGCTCATCCTGTGGACGCGGGACGTGGCGCTCGCGAAGGCCGGGGCGCTGGACTCGCTGGCGAACCGCGACATGACGGCGCTGGCGGAGGACGCGGCGAAGCGCACGTCGGAGGCCGCGCTGCACCGGCGGCATTCGCTGCTGGAGTCAGCGCGCACGGCCATCGGTTCGCGCAACGGCGCGCCCCGGTTGCAGCTGGAGCGGCTGCTCATCGAACTGTGCGTGGAGGGCCGATGAGCGCGGACATGGACGAGGTGCTGGCGGAGGTGAAGGGCGGCAAGGTTTGGCCGCTGTACCTCCTGTGGGGCGAGGAGTTCCTGGTCAGGAAGGGCGCCGACGAGCTGGTGAAGACGCTGGTGCCGGACGCCTCCATGGGGCTGAACCTCGCGGTGCTGGACGCGGCCTCCCCGCGCGAGGTGGCGCAGGAGCTGGCCACGCTGCCGCTGTTCCCCGGGCGCAAGGTGGTGCTGGTGCGCGACCCGGAGTTCCTCGCGCCCAAGAAGGGCAAGGGCGACGCGCTGGCCAAGGCGCGCGACGCGTGGAAGGCGGGCAAGCGCAAGGAGGGCGCCCGGCGGCTGTTGGCGCTCGCGGGCCGTGCGGGCTGGGGCGTGGATCAACTGGACCCCCGCGTGCCCGGCGCGCCTTCGGTGGAGCAGTGGAAGGACGAGCTCAACGTGGACCTGGCGGAGGCGGACCTGTCCTTCCTCCAGGAGGCGGCGGCCTTCTGCCGTGACGAGCGCATCAGCGCCCCGGAAGGTGACGCGTCCGCGCTCCTGGAGCTGCTCCAGAAGGGCGTGCCGCCGGGGCACGCGCTGGTGCTCGCGGCCACGGACGTGGACTCGCGCAGCCCGCTGCTCAAGTTCGCGCAGGACAAGGGCCGCCTCTTCGAGCGCAAGGTGGCCGCGCGCCACAAGGACCTGGACCTCAGTGAAATCTCCAGGGAGTTCCTCGCCCCCTTCAAGAAGAAGCTGGGGCCGGGCGCGCTGGAGGGCCTGAAGGAGCGCATCGGCGGCAACATCCGGCTGCTCCAGTCGGAGCTGGAGAAGCTGGCCGTCTACGCGGAGGGGCCCACCATCGAAGCGCAGCATGTGGCGCTGCTGGTGCACCACGCGCGCGAGGAGGAGTTCTTCGAGCTGACGGAGGCGCTCCAGAAGCGCGAGCTGCGCGACGCGCTCTCCTACGCCGAGGACGCGATGGGGCAGGGCACGCACGCGCTGCAGCTGTTGGGCGCGGTGGCGTCCATTGTCCGCTCGCTCTTGGAGAACCACGCCTGGTTGGAGAAGTACGCGGGCGGCCAACCGCCGCGCACCGGCCGCGACGTGGAGGCGCGCATCCTCCCCAAGCTGGAGGCCGAGCTGAAGGCCACCAAGCGCAAGACGCCCAACGCGTGGGCGCTCGCGTTCGGCATGCAGGCCGCCGCCCGCTACGAGCGCCGCGAGCTGCTCAACGCCCTGGTGGCGTGCGCGGACGCGGACCTGGCCCTGAAGTCCTCCGCCAGCGGGAAGCTCGTCATCGAGCGGCTGTTGTGGACGGTGTGCACCCGCGCCTGAAGGGGCCCGGGCTGAAGGAGCCGCCATGGCGGACAAGCGACGCTTCGACCTCTTCGCGGACCTGCTCGTCACGCGCTTTCCCCAGGCCCTGCGCGTCTATGACATCGCCGGCGGCATGGGGAAGCTGAACGAGTCCCTCACCCAGCGAGGCCGCACGGTCACCACCTTCGACCTGCGCCACAAGCACCTGCCCGTGAAGTACGCGCAGCGGCTCTTCACGCTCGAGGAGCCCTGCGAGGCGGAGCTCGTCGTGGGCATGCACCCGGACGGCGCCACGCGGATCATCATCGAGTACGCCGCGCGCCACGGGCTGGGCTTCGCCGTCGTCCCTTGCTGCTCCGACAATGGGATGCCCTACAAACCGTGGATGCGGCACCTGGCCGACGTGGCCCGCGACGCCGGCTACACCACGGTGGAAGAGGCCGCGCTCCCCATGGACGGGCGCGCGCGAGTGCTGCTCGGCGTGTGGCGCTGACGCACGCCGCGCGAATTCGGGATTATGCTTTGCGTAGCAAGAAAAAGCCGCCATCCTGGGATTGTCCGAATAGAGGACGCCCCCCGTGTGCACTGTCATGGTTCAGGACAGGGGCCCATGAACGGCGAAAAGCCCAGCAAGAACGGGCCTTTGTGAAGGACTCGTAACGAATGCTTCCACATTACAGAAGATTTACTGGGCACTGATGTGCCAGCTGTTTTTCAGTGCCTTCCGGTACTGCGAGGCATTTCGCGGACTTAATGAGTTGGCCTGACAAATGCTGAAAGGAGCGCTGTCCCGGCGACCACCCCCTTTGCGCCGGGCAGGAGGCAGTACCTTGGTTCGCACCCGTTTCGTTTCAGCCCTGCTGGCCTTCCCCCTCGTCGCTTGCGGCGTCGGGGACGCGGACGTCAACACGCAGAAGGATCAGCAGAAGCCGGATGAAGTCGCCGAGGTCCAGAACGCCCTGAGCGTGATTCCGGGCGCGCAGATTGTCGGCACCAACGCGGATGGGACGCCGCACACCATCCAGGGCCGCCTGGGCCAGGCGGACCGCCCGCTGACGGGCTTCGCGGCCGCGGACGTGCACACGGCCATCGCCGGGTCGCTGCCCTCCATCGCGTCGCTGTTCCGCCTGAACGCGAACGACCTGCAGGTCCGCCGCATCAACGTGGACGAGCAGGGCACGTCGCACATCCGCTACGCGCAGACGCTGAACGGTCTGCCGGTGGTGGGCGAGGAGCTGGTGGTGCACGTGGACAGCTCGGGCGCCATCTTCGGTGCGAACGGTTCCGCGCGCGCCGGTGGCACCGTGTCCGCGCGTCCGCTGGTCGCCGCGGAGGCGGCCCAGACGGCGGCGCTGCGCGACACGAAGGGCACGGGCCTGGCCACGGATGGCGCGCGCCTGGTGTACGTGAAGGCCGAGGACGGCCGCCTGCGCCTGGCGTTCGAGGTGCGGGTCACGGGCGAGAGCGAGCTGATGCCGCTGCGCGACCGCGTCTATGTGGACGCGCTCAACGGCGCCACGCTGCTGCGCGTTCCGGAGATCCACACCGCGCTCAACCGCAAGGTCTACAGCGCGAACAACGGCACCAGCACCCCGGGCACGCTCAAGCGCAGCGAGGGCCAGGCGGCCATCGGTGACTCGCACGTCGACATGAACTACGACATGCTGGGCTACACCTACGACTGCTACAAGGTGCTCTTCAACCGCGACTCGCTGAACAACGCGGGCACGGCGCTCATCAGCACGGTGCACTACAGCCGCAACTACGTGAACGCCTACTGGGACGGCACCCAGATGGTGTACGGCGACGGCGACGGCGTGAACTCCATCGAGCTGGGCAAGGACGCGGACGTCACCGTCCACGAGCTGACCCACGCCGTGACGGAGTACGAGTCCAACCTCACGTACTCCGGCCAGTCCGGTGGCCTCAACGAGGCGATGTCCGACACGTTCGGCGCCGTCTGCGAGAGCCGCGTCAACGGCTGGAGCACGGCCGCGGCCATCTGGATGGTGGGCGAGGACGTGTGGACGCCGGGCACGGCGAACGACGCCCTGCGCTACATGGATGACCCGGCGAAGGATGGCGCGTCCAAGGACTGGGCGGCCAACGTGACGTCCAGCACGGACGTGCACTACAGCTCGGGCGTGCCGAACCTGGCGTTCGCGCTGCTCTCCAAGGGTGGCGTGCACCCGCGCCGCACGGGTGGTCCCACGGTGACGGGCATCGGCGTCGAGAAGGCCGCTCGCATCTGGTACTACGCCAACACCAACCTCTTCACGGCGAGCACCACGTTCGCTCAGGCGAAGACGTGGACCGTCCAGGCCGCCGCGGCCCTGGGCTACACCGCGGCCGAGCAGGCGTCCGTGACGGCCGCCTGGGAAGCGGTGGGCGTGGGTGGCACTGTGACGCCCCCGACCTGCACCGCGCTGACCAACGGTGTCGCGAAGACGGGCCTGTCCGGCGCCTCCGGCTCCGAGACCCTGTACTGCCTCGACCTGCCGGCCTCCAAGGCGTCCACCTACGTGATGAGCGGCGGCACGGGCGACGCGGACATGTACATCAAGTTCGGCTCCGCCCCGACGACGTCGTCCTACGACTGCCGTCCGTACCTCTCCGGCAACGCGGAGACGTGCAGCGCGGCGGCGAAGGCCTCGGCGGGCAAGATGTACATCATGATCCGCGGCTACTCGACGTACAGCGGCGTGTCCCTCAAGGGCACGTACTAGTCCCTCGCACAGGTCCGGCGTGAGTCCACGCCGGGCCTCGTGAAGGTCACCTTCCGCCTCCGGGGCTCCTGTCCCGGAGGCGGTCGTGTTTTGGGAGCCATGGCGTCTGTCTCGCGGGAACGGGGTAGGGTGGCCCGACTTCGCACGCGGGAGGATGCATGGGGCGGCGGTTGGGGTGGGTGTTGCTGTCGGTGGTGGTGGCTTCCGGGGCCCTGTCGTGTCACCGGGACACGCGCGCTCCGCGCACCTGCGTGGTGCTGTCGGTGGGAGGCACGAAGGGGCTCGCGCACGTGGGCGCGCTGGATGCGCTGGTGGCCCGGGGCGTGCCCATCGACTGCGTGGTGGGCAACAGCATGGGCGCGGTGGTGGGCGGCCTCTACGCGTCCGCGCCCGGAGCCAACCTGCGCCAGCGCTACCATTCCTTCTTCACCGCCTACGAGGAACAGACGCGCAAGGTCGCCGCGACGCGAGGCGCGGTGGGCGCGGCGGTGGGCCTGCTCGCGGTGCTGGTGTCGGGCGGCGCGCTGGGACCGGCCGTGGCGGCGGGAGCGCTGGGCGCGGCGGGTGGCGCGGCGACGGTGCCCCCCTTGAGCCATGAGCGCTTCGCACAGGTGCTGGATTCCTTCTACGCGGGCGCGCGCGTGGAGGAACTCCCCGTGCCCTTCGCCACCTTCCACCAGGAGCCCTTCGCGGGCGGCATCCGGCTCGTCTCCGTCACACGCGGTTCGCTGGCGGAGGCCGTCTCCGCGAGCGCGTCCAATCCGCTCCTGTTCAAGGACGCGACGCTGGAGCGAATCGATCCGGGCGCGGACCGCGTGTCCGCGACGCCCGTCCATGACGCGTGTCAGCTGTTCCCGGGCGCGCGGCTCATCGCCATCAACGTCACCGGCGAACCGGCCTTCTACCGCTCCGACCTGGGCTGCGACGTGCGAGAGGTCCGCGTGGACGTGGCCATGCCCCCGGTGGAGGCCTTCACCGGCCGGGGCCCTGCCTTCGAAGCCACCTACGACGCGGGCCGTGACGCGGTGATGCGGGCGCGGCTGGACTAACGACTCGGCGAGCCGCTCAGGGCGCCGTGAGCAGGCCCGTCACGTCCCGCCAGTTGCCCTGGCAGGGGGCGTTGTCCGTGGCCAGGTAGTGCCCCACGTGGCCGGGCCCGAGCGCGACGATGGCGGACGAGCGCGTCCCGTAGCCTTCTTCCGTGTGGATGCACAGCGCCTGGAGCTGCTGGAGGAAGTCCGCGGGCAGGCCGTCCTCCGAGAGTGGCCCCGTCGCGGCCTCCCGGGGGGGCAGGGCATGGTCGCCCAGGGCCGCCTGGAGCCCCGTCACCAGCTCCGGCCATGGGCGCTTCGCCACGCCTTCCGCCAGGGCATGCGCCCGCCGCACCTTGGGGAGGGCCAGGTTGTCCAGGCTGTCGTTGGGGAGCACGTGCACGCCGTCCGGGACGTCCTCGTGCAGCAGGTGCGCATGGCCCGGCCTCGCGTAGGCCACCCTCAGGGTGCGCGCGTCCCCGTAGAGCAGGTTGAAGGGCAGGAACTCCGGGGCGGGCAGGGTGCCGAGGTAGCGCTCGATGGCCTCCACCGACCCGGCCTGCAGGGCGCGCAGCACCACCTCGCCCCGGGAGCGGGGGGCCAGGCCCAGGGTCCGGGCGCCGCGCTGGTTCGTCAGGGCGACGACGACCCCTTCGTGGGTGACCCCCATCCACGTGCCGCCCCGCTCCACGTCCTGGCCGCCCACCACGCGGGGGGACTTGGAGAGGACCTTCGGCCCGTGGGCCGGACGCGCGTAGAACTCATCCCGGTTGGCGGCGAGGACCAGCGGCCACTCGGGGTGGGCGTTACGGAGGATCAGGACGGTGCACATGGCGTCCGGTCGATAACATCCATCTTCGCGTCTTGCAGCCCCGGGCCTGCATGTTGGCGATGACCTCGTATCCCCGAGCGGCTATGGTCCGCCGCCCTCAGGAGAGTCCATGGCGGAGAGAACCCTCGTCACCAGCGCCCTTCCGTACGCGAACGGCGCCATCCACCTCGGCCACGCTGTCGAGTACATCCAGACGGACATCTACGTCCGCTTCCTGCGCTCGTGCGGCCAGGACGTCGTCTACTTCTGCGCGGATGACACCCACGGCACGCCCATCGAAATCAACGCCGCGAAGCAGGGCATCCCGCCGGAGCAGTTCGTCGCGCGCTTCCACGACGAGCACCAGCGCGACTTCCGCGACTTCGACATCCGCTTCGACTACTTCCACTCCACCAACTCGCCGGAGAACCGCCACTACGCGGAGCTCATCTACGGGCGCTTGAAGGACGCGGGCGACATCGACCGCCGCGACATCGAGCAGACCTACTGCGAGAAGGACAAGCGCTTCCTGCCGGACCGCTTCATCCGGGGCACCTGTCCCAACTGCAAGGCCACGGAGCAGTACGGCGACGCCTGCGAGAAGTGCGGCAAGACGTACAACCCCACGGACCTCATCGACCCGAAGTGCGCGCTGTGTGGCACGCCGCCGGTTCGCCGCAACTCCGTGCACCTGTTCTTCAAGCTGTCGCGGCACGCGGACTTCCTCCAGGAAGTGCTCAAGCGCCCCGGCTTCATCCACCCGGGCCTGGCCGCCCAGCTCCAGGGCTTCTTCGAGAAGGGCCTGGCGGACTGGGACATCAGCCGCGACGGGCCGTACTTCGGCTTCGCGATTCCCGGTGAGACGGACAAGTTCTTCTACGTCTGGCTGGATGCGCCCATCGGGTACATCGCCACGACGGAGAAGTGGGCGAAGGAGTCGGGCCGCGTCGCGGACGCGCTCGCGTACTGGGGCAAGGACGCGCCCACGCGCATCGTCCACTTCATCGGCAAGGACATCGTCTACTTCCACGCGCTGTTCTGGCCCGCGGTGCTGAACGTCGCGGGGTTCCACATCCCCAACGAGATCAAGGTGCACGGGCACCTGACCGTGAACGGGGAGAAGATGAGCAAGAGCCGCGGCACCATGGTGGCCGCGCGTGACTACCTGGAGCTCCTGGACCCCAGCTACCTGCGCTACTTCTACGCGGCCAACCTGGGCGCGGGCGTGGAGGACCTGGACCTCAACCTGAAGGACTTCCGCCTCCGGGTGAACGGCGAACTCGTCAACAACGTGGGCAATCTGGCCAACCGCGCGCTGTCGCTGCTGGCCGGGCCGCTGGAGAAGAAGCTCGCGCCGGGCCGCGCGGAAGGGCCGGGGCGCAAGCTGGTGGAGGACGCGCTGGCGCGTGTGCCGGAGGTGCGCGAGGCGTTCGAGAAGCTGGAGTACCGCAACGCCATCCGGATCATCACGGAGATTGCCTCCACCGCGAACGCGTTCCTGCAGACGTCGGCGCCGTGGGCGCTGGTGAAGAAGGACGCGGAGGCCGCGCGGGCGGACCTGTCGGACGCGGCGGACGTGGCGTACCTGCTGGGCGCGCTGCTGGCGCCGGTGACGCCGCGCGTGTCGGAGAAGCTGTTCGCGCAGCTGGGGGCGGAGCCGCTGACGTTCCAGGCGCTCGCCACCGCGAAGTATCCGCTGTTGGACCGCACTCGCCCGCTGGGCACGCCGGAGCCGCTGCTGCCCCGGCTGGAGGAGGAGCGCGTCAACGCCATCATCAAGGTCCCCGCGGGGACGCCGGCCGCCGAGCCCGCGAAGGCAGGCGGCAAGGACAAGAAGACGGAGAAGAAGCCCGTGGAAGTGAAGAGTCCGGAAGCGGTGCCCACCACGCAGGCGTCCCCTGGAGCGGGGGCGGCGGAAGGCGCGCCCGCGGCCGACATCGAGTACGCGGACTTCGCCAAGGTGGTGCTGAAGGCGGGGCGCATCGTGGCCGCGGAGAAGGTGAAGGGCGCGGACAAGCTGCTCAAGCTGGACGTGGACCTGGGTGAAGGCACGCCGCGCACCATCGTGTCCGGCATCGCGGAGGCGTACGCGCCCGAGGCTTTGGTGGGTCGGCGCGTGGTCGTGGTCGCGAACCTGAAGCCGCGCAAGCTCAAGGGCATCGAGTCGCGCGGCATGCTGTTGACGGCGGGCTCGGGCGGCAAGGACCTGTCCCTGCTGGAGCCGGGCGACGTACCGCCCGGCGCCGAAGTGAAGTAGCGCGAGCGGTGGCATCCCGGGCGGCGGCGTTGCCTACCGGGATGTGTGCCGTGCGGTGGGCCCGGGCATCCACCGGGACGCGGGCAGGCCAGGACGTGGAGCGGTAGGCCCCTGGCGTCGGACGGCGACAGGGACTCCAAGGACGCGCTGGGTGTGGGAAAGCCTGGGCGCCAGAGAGGTGACGAGACGTGGCGGACTGGCGTGCCGAGCGGGACCGCGCTCTGTTGACCCTGGAGCGTGAGAAGCGGCCGGCGAGCCGGGCCGAGGCGGCGGACCTGTTGTTCCAGATTGCGTCGGAGGAGCCCGCGCACGCCGGGGAGTTCACGGACGTGCTCGTGCGCCTGCTAGCGGATGCGCAGCCGGAGGTGCGCCGCTCGGGCGTGAGCCTGGCGTCCGTCATCCTGCCGCCGGAGCAGCTCCCGGACATGCTCCTGCCAAGGCTGCGCGACGAGGACACCCGCGTGCGGCTGGAGGCCACCGGACGGCTCGCGGACCTCGCGCTGCCGCACGCGCGTGGCGCCCTGGCTGGAATGCTGGAGGACCCCACGCCGGAGGTCCGCTTCGAGGCCGCGCGAGGCATCGCCGCCCTCAAGCACCCCGCCGGCCTGGACGTGCTCGTGGCCGCGCTGGACGTGGACACGCTGCGCTTCCGGGCGCTGGGCGCGCTGGCGGAGCTGGAGGACACGCGGGCGCTGCCGGCGGTGAAGCGCCTCTTCGGCAAGTGGCTGCTGCCCGCGTTCGACAAGACGCAGGCCGCGGGTGTGCTGCTGAAGCTGGGCGACCCGGAGGGCGCGGACTGGCTGATGCAGCGCACGCGCAAGAAGTGGAGCGCGGACCGGGCGCTCGCGGTGGAGCTGTGCGGTGAATTGAAGGTCCCCGGCGCGCTGGAGCGGCTGAAGGACATCCTCGCGGACGCGAAGGACCCGTGCCGGGGCGCCGCCGCGCGCGGGTTGGGCCGGCTGGGGGATGCGCAGGCGCTGCCCTGGCTGCTCGCCGTGTTGGAAGACCGGAGCGCGCCGGAGGACGACCGGTTGGATGCGGCGGACGGCGTGTGGCGGTTGGCCGTGGCGGAGGGCATGGAGCGCCTGCGCGCCGCCGTGCCCACCTTCGCCTCGGAAGAGGCACGGAATGAGTTGGAAGAGCTGTTTCAGGAGAAGCCATGAAGCTGGTTGATGCGCACTGCCACCTGGAGCCGAAGGACTACGCGGACGTGGCTCCAGTGCTGGAGCGCGCTCGCGCCGCGGGGCTGGTGCACGCGGTGCTGGTGGGGCAGTTCCATGGCCCCGGTGACTGGGGCCACGCGCTGGAGGTCGCCGCCCGGCACCCGGACTTCCTGTCGCCCACGCTGGGCATCCACCCGCACGAGGCCGCCCGCGCCACGGAAGCGGACTTCGAGATGCTGGAGCGCACCTGCGCCCGCCCGGAGCTGCGCGCCGTGGGAGAGGCCGGGCTGGACTACTACTACGACCACTCGCCGCGCGAGATTCAGGCCACCGTCTTCCGGCGGCAGTGCGCGCTCGCGAAGCGCCTGTCCAAGCCGCTGGTGGTGCACGTGCGCGACGCGCATGACGACTGCGAAGCGGCCCTTGCTGCCGAGGACGTCACCAGCGGCGTCATCCACTGCTTCACCGGCGACACGGCCGCGGCCCGCAAGTACCTGGACCGGGGCTTCTTCCTGTCGCTGTCCGGCGTCGTCACCTACAAGAAGACGGAGGCCCTCCAGGACGCGGTGCGCTTCGCGCCGCTGGAGCGCCTGATGGTGGAGACGGACAGTCCCTACCTCGCGCCGGTGCCCCACCGCGGCCGCAAGAACGAGCCCGCGCACGTGTTGGAGACGGCGAAGAAGGTGGCGGAGCTGAAGGGCGTGTCGCTGGAAGAGGTGGCCCGCGTCACCACGGCGAACGCGGCCCGCCTCTTCAACCTCACGCTGGGGTGAGCGCGTTGGCCAGGGCCTCCAGGTCCTGGTCCAATTGCGGCATGTCCAGCAGCAGCGCGTCCGGGTCGTAGACGAAGTCCGCCTGCTTCAGCTTCAGCAGGGCCTGCAGCGCGGGTTCGCCCGCGTGGCCGCCGAACGCCGCATGCACCACGCGGCCGCGCTCCAGGTGCAGCGAGCCCTCCAGCGTGTGGCTCCGCAGCTGGAGCTTCCCGCTCTTCTTGCCGCCGCCCAGCGTGCGCAACAGCTCCTTGGGGGGCAGCTCATCGAAGCTGCCGCGCACCACCCGGCCCGGGCCGTTGTGCTGCACGCGGTCCTGGAAGAGGGACAGCACCGTGCGGGCGACCTCCGCCTTGTCGCTCGGGGAGAGCACCGCCGTCGCGCCCGCCATCAGCAGCCGCTCGCGAGCCTGGGCATCCGGTTCGCCCACCACGGCGATGGGAAGGCCCGCGCTCTCCGGCATGGAGCGCACGGCCTCCAGCAGGTCCATCACCTCCTGCTGGCCCAGCCGCAAGCTCACCACCAGCACGTCGCAGTCCAGCCGAGACAGGCCGTCCAGCGCGCCGTCCAGCGTGGACAGCGCGTGCGCCACCAGCTCCTGCTTGAGCACCGCCTCCAACAGCTCGCCGCGCGTGGCCTCGTCCGGCTCCGCGATGAGCACCTGGCGGCCTTCGCTGGCCAGCCGGTGCACCAGCAGCGCGCCGCTCTGCAGCTGCCCGACGATGTCCGCCACCACCGGGTCGTAGAGCACGCCCGCGTTCTTCTTCAGGTGCTCCAGCGCCTGCTGCTTGTTGAAGACGCGGCCGTGCGCGTTGCCCGGGTTCTTGGTCAGCTCCAGGAAGCTGTCCACCGCCGCCAGGATGCGCGCGCCCAGGGTGATGTCCTCGCCCTTGGCGCCCTGGGGCGTGCCGGAGCCATCCCAGGCTTCGTACAGCTGCGCGAGGATGGTGTTCACCTGCGCGGGCAGGTGCACCGTCTCGAAGAGCTTCGTGGGCGCGCGGCAGCACGCCTTGGCCTGGGCCTTCCACTCCGGATTGGCCGCGTTGCTCGCCAGCGAGAAGTGCCGCTCCGGGGGCTTGCCCAGGTCGTGCAGGTACGCCGCGATGGACAGCGCCGCCAGCTCCTTGTGGGGCATGCCCATGCGCTGACCGACGATGCCCGCCTGCCGCGCCAACTGCGCGGAGTGTCCCCGGTGCCGGGGCCGGTCCTGCTCCAGCAGGCCCACCATCAGGCTCAGCGTCTCCACATAGTCCGTGTCGCTGATGAGCCCGCGCGGGCCGCCCGGCTCGCGCCGCTGCGTGGAGACGCGCGCCACGTTGGTGCCGCTGCCGCCGCGCTGCAGCCGCATCCGCGCGTCCGTCTCCAGCCGCATGCTCAGGCTGGTGGCGTTGCTGCGTCCGGCGGAGCTCCCGCTGCGCCCCGGCTCCGCGCCCACGTGCGTGTTCGACGGGGTGTCCGGACGGCGCGGGCCATTGTTCGCGGAGGGGCCCTCCAGCAGCGTGGTGAACGCCGTGGGGTCGCCGTAGTAGTGCTTGCGGATGGCCGCGGAGATGGCGCTGCGCAGGCCGATGTACGCGTAGACCTCCGACATGCCGGTGACGAGGGCGATCTCGTCGAGCAGCGACTTGTTCTGCGGCTCGGCGGCCACCACCGAGAGCAGCTTGCGCTCCGGATCCACGGCCAGCGGGAGCACGTTCTGCGCTTCCGCCAGCCGCACCGGCAGCTTGTCCAACACCTTCGTGTCGATGCGGGCCTTGGCCAGCTTGTCCGCGGTGACGAAGCGGGTCTGGAACTCATTGGCCAGGAGCCGCAGCAGCGCGGCCTCCTGGAGCAGGCCCAGCTCCACCAGACAGTCCCCCAGCTTGTGGCCGGTGATCTTCTGGTGCTCCAGACCCTGCTCCACGGCCCCCGGTGTCACGAGGCCGGCCTCAATCAACCGCTCTCCCAGCCGCTTCGCCATGGACTTCAGCCCTCCGAGGAGCCACCACCCTCACCACCGGACTTCGGGGGCGGCGCCAGCGCGCTGAACGGCTTGAAGGTCAGCTCGCCGGGCAGGCTCTTGGGGTCGCGGGGAGGACGGTCCTCGCGCGGCGGACGCTCGGCGCGGGGCTCGCGGGGAGGACGGTCCTCGCGGGGAGGACGGTCCTCACGCGGCGGACGCTCGGCGCGGGGCTCGCGCGGAGGCCGCGGCGGACGCTCCGGACGGGCCTCCTGGGTCGCGGGGGCGGCAGTGCCCTCGCCGGCAGGAGCGGACGGGCCCTTTTCGGCGCGCGCCTTGCGCTTCTCCTCGCGGTGCTTGCGGCGGCCGCCCTCCACCGGAGCCCGGCCGCGGCCGGTGGGCACGAAGCCCTTCCAGAGGGAGCGGTCGTACGCGCGCAGGTGGTCCGTCCAGCGCTCGTTCGGGTCGCGCTGCATGGCCTCCACCCACGAGGAGATGCGCGCGTCGAGCGAGCTGAGCGTGTCGACGATCTGCGCCTCCAGCGTCACCGGCACCTTCGCGCCGGACGTCCCCTGGGAGATCGCCAGGTGCGTCAGGTGCTGCTCCAGGAGCGGCGGGAAGCCCGGGATGCCCAGGGTCTTCTCGCGGATCTTCTGCGCGGCCAGCACCGCGTGGCCCACCAGCCGGCCCTCGTCGGAGGTGTCGAAGCCCTTGTCGGACGCCCCGTCGCCGCCCTTCATCACGTCGTGCAGGAACGCGCCGGCCAGCAGCAGGTCGCGGTCCGCCATGGGGTAGTGGTCCGACACGCGCAGCGTCAGGCGCATCACCGACAGGACGTGCTCGGCCAGCCCGCCGCGCCACGCGTGGTGCACGCCCTTGGCCGCGGAGGCCACCGGCAGCGCCGCGGACACCTGCGCGTCGTCCAGGAACGCCAGCAGCAGCTGCTTCACGAACGGGTCGTTGACGCGCTCGGTGATGAGCTCACGGATCTGCCCCACCGCGCGCGGGCCACCGCCGCCACCCTCGTGGCGTTCGGCCTTGCCTTCAGCCTGCTTCGCGTCGCCGGACTTGGACTCGGACTTCACGTCGCCAGTCTTGGTCTCGGACTTCGCGTCGCCAGACTTGGACTCGGCCTTCGCCTCGGCGGGCGGGGCGGGGGGCGGCTCGAACTCCTTGGGGTCGAGCGGCTCCGGATCCAGGCGCTCCACGGCCTCCACGACGACCTGGGTGCGGCCGTGGAAGACGATGACGCTGCCCTGCACGAGGACGAAGTCACCGCTCTGGAAGGCGGGCTCGAGCGCGTCCACCTTGTCGAACACGCGCGCGTCCACGGTGCCGCTCTTGTCGGCCAGGGACAGCGACAGGAACACCTTGCCGCTGCGCGCGTTCACCTTCTCCTTCTTGGTGACGCGGAAGACGGTGTTGACCCGGTCCTTCTCGCGCAGGTCCGCCGCGTACACCTTGCGGACGGTCTCGACGGAAGCCTCCGGGGTGGAAGAGGTCGCGGCCTGGGATTCGTTTTCGGTTGTCATCGCGGCGCGGACACTAACACCGAGGAGGGCCCGTCGAGGGCGAAACAGCACGGGCTTCAGCTCACCTCGAGCGCCACCGCCTCCAGGTACTCGGCCCCTGGGGAGCCGACCGGCGCCGGGTGGTCCGGCGGCAATCCCATCCGTACCAGCCGGAATGCGATGCGCGCCTCCTGCTCGCAGGCCGTGGCCACGCACTCCGTGAATGAGCCCAGCGCCAGCGGTGGGTGATAACCGACCACGAGCAACCGTCCCCCATGGCGGGTGCGCCGCAGGGCCAGCCGCACCTGTTCGATGAAGTCCTCCTCGGACGCCACCCCCAGCGTGTCGAGCAGCACCAGGTCGAAGGTGTCCTTGAGGGCCCGGAGCACGGCCAGCGGCTCGCCCTGTTCCACCGTCACCCGGCCGAGCAGCCCGTTGGCCTCCGCGTTCTCCCGCGCCAGGTCCGCCGCGTCCGCGTTGCCGTCGAAGGCGAGAATCTGCTTCGCCCCGTGCCGCCCCGCATGGACGAAGAGGCCGCCCACGTTGCACGCCACGTCCAGCACCCGGTCCCCGTTGCCGGTGCGGCTCAGGAAGCGGCGCAGTTCGCGGTGGTCGTACCCGTAGCCCGTGCCCCGGCCGTAGGTGAGGTCCACGGTGAAGCGCGCGCCCATCTCCAGCAGGCGGCACCAGCGCGGCGGCGTGCCGTACATCACGTGCGGGCGCTGCGCGGGCAGACCCAGCGCCTTTCGCCGGAGCGTGTCGTTGCGCAGCAGCACGGAGGCCGCCCCCGTCACCTCTCCCAGCGTGCGGGTGATTTCCTCCTGCCGCGCGTCCATGGAGCGGGTGAGCGTCTGGACGACGAAGTGCTGATCATACCGGTCCACGATGAGGCCCGGCAGCCCGTCCCCGTCGTCGTTGACGATGCGGCAGAAGCGCGGGTCGTCCACAAGGCGTCCGCGCCGCTCGAAGGCGTGGCGCACGTGGCGGGGGATGAGGCCTTCCACGGACTCGTCCGGCAGGCCCAGGCGGCGCACGGCGTACGAGGCCTGGAGGTCCACGTCTCCCAGCCCCAGGACATGCCCGTCCTCGTCCTTGAGCTGCATGGGCGTGCCGGGCTGCGGCTCGCCCTCCATGGAGACGATGTCCTCGCGGCGCAGCCAGGGGGCGCCATGGCGCAGCTTGCGGGCGGCTTCTCGGGACAGGTAGGTGCTGAGCAAGGTGCGGTCCTCCTCCAGCGCGATGGAAGGCGCCCTGCGGGGTGCCTTCCATCAAACATGGGCCGTGTGGGGCCTGCTGGCGGCGAGGGCCGTGCCGCTGCCCCGGAGGGCAGGGGAGTAGGCGTCGCTAGAGGACGGGCGGAGGCCGCTTGTATGCCTTGAAGGACACCCGGGTGAGCATTCCGCTGACCACCAGGGCCAGGGCAATGCCCATCATCCGGACATTCCAGTTCGTGCCGGTGAAGAGCAGCACGAGCGCGAGCACCCCCGCCGCCACCGCGCCCACCACCGTGAGCGTCTGGGCGCGTTTGGACATGTCCTGGCCATGGGGCTTCTTCGCCCGGGCCAGGACGGGCAGCGAGGACGCCTTGCGCCACTTCTCCGCGCCGTCCTCGCGCACCTCGTCGTCCGGGTCCACCAGGCCCTGCACATAGGCGCGCTCGATGTCGCCCAGCGAAGGGAACATCAGCTCACCATCCGGAGTGCGCACGCGGTACGCCATGGGTCTTCCTCCCTCCCGGCCTACCCTGCCCGGAAGGGGGCGGGGACCTCAAGCCAGCTCGGTGGCAATCTGCTCAGCGGCGCGCAGTCCATCAATGGCGGAGGACACGATACCGCCCGCGTAGCCGCAGCCCTCACCGACGGGGTACAGGCCACGCATGGACACGGACTGCAGGTCGTCTCCCCGGGTGATGCGCACGGGGGAGGACGTCCGGCTCTCGATGCCGATGAGCTTCCCCTCGTCGCTGATGAAGCCCTTCATCTTCCGGTCGAACGTGCGCAGCGCAGCCTTGAGCGACTGCGTCAGCCGCTCCGGGAAGAGCTTGTTCAGGTCCGTGTGCGCCAGGCCCGGGCGGTAGCTGGTGTCGCCCGGGTCCTTCTTCACGCGGCCGGCCAGGTAGTCGGGAATCGTCTGCGCGGGCGCGAAGAAGCGGCCTCCGCCCAGCTTGTAGGCTTCGCTCTCCCAGTGGCGCTGGAACTCCAGGCCCGCGAGCGGCCCGTGGAAGCCCTCGCGCGCGAAGTCCGCGACGGACACCGACACGACGATGCCCGCGTTGGCGAACTTCGCGTTGCGCCGCGAGTTGCTCATGCCGTTGGTGCACTGCAGCCCCTCTTCCGTGGGCGTGGGCACGACAATGCCGCCGGGGCACATGCAGAACGAGTAGACGCCGCGCACCTCGCCGTCCACGTCCAGGTTCTCCGCCAGCTTGTAGTCCGCCGGCGGCAGCTTGGAGTGCTTCGCCGCGGAGCCGTACTGGATGCCGTTGATCAGCGACTGCGGGTGCTCCGCGCGGAAGCCCAGCGCGAAGGGCTTGGCCTCCACGCTCACGCGGCCGTCGGCGGCGAAGCGCTCGTACAGTTCGCGAGCGGAGTTGCCCGGCGCCAGGATGACGCGGTCGCTCTCCAGCGTGCGCCCGTCCGCCATCTTCACGCCCGCGATGCGGCCGTCGCGGTAGAGCAGGTCATCCACTCGCTGCTCGAAGTGCACCTGGCAGCCGCCCGCGATGAGCTCGTCGCGCAGCTTCGCCACCGCGCCGGGCAGCAGGTCGGAGCCGATGTGCGGCTTGCCCTCGATGAGGATTTGATCCGGCGCGCCGTACTTCGCGAAGGCTTCAATGACCTTGCGCACCATGGGGTGGTTGATGCGCGTGGACAGCTTGCCGTCCGTGTACGCGCCCGCGCCGCCCTCGCCGAAGTTCATGTTGCTCTCGCGGTCGAGCGACCCGTCGCGCATGAGCTTCGCCACGTCCTTGCGGCGCGTCACCACTTCCTTGCCGCGCTCCAGCAGGATGCTGCGCACGCCACGCTCCAGCAGGCCCAGCGCGCAGAACAACCCCGCGGGTCCGGTGCCGATGATGAGCGGCAGCTTCTCCGGCTCCTTCACGCGCGTGGGCATTTCCGGCGGGGGCGGGGCCTCGCTCACATCCGGGGGCAACCGCGGCGCCTTGCCGCCCGGGGCCAGCTCCACCTCCAGTGTGTAGATGTAACGCGGGCTGCCCTTCTTGCGCGCATCCAGCACCGAGCGCACCACCCGCACGGACGCGAGGTCGCTCCGGGTGACCCCCAGCTTCTCCGCGGCGCGCTGGCCGAGCAGCTCCTCCGGCTCGTCCAGCCACAGCCCGATGTTGTTCACCCGGTACGCCATTGTGTTCTGACTCCTCGGTGGTGGGCGCGTATGTGCTCCACCCCCCGGAGGGAATGCAAGCACTTGAAAAGACAAGATGCCCCGTGGGGTGGGTGCGTACCCGCCGTTACACCCGGCAACGCCGTTCCAGGCAGGGCGGACGTCCGGGTGCGTAACCCCCTTCGCACCTTCCACGTTCCGTGCCGTCCATTTCCGGGCTTCAACCCCTCAGGACTGCTGGAGAATCCGTTCGGAAGAGAACGGCTGGCACGGAGGTTGAAGACCGGACTCCCACGCAGTTGCGGCGCCGGACAGTTGGCGCCGATTCCGGAGGCAATTCCCGTGAGCACCGACCAGAAGGGCACCCGCATCCTCGCGCGCACGTTCTTCAACCAGCTGCGCGCAAGCGGTTACACGCCGCACCAGGTCATCGGCATCGCGACGGAACTCCTGGAGCTCGTGACGACCGACCTGAAGGAAGGCGACAAGGCGGTCGCCGCCCAGTCGACGCCAGCCCCCGACTCCGGGGCAGGCTTTCAGCAGCGCGTGTAGCCCGTTAGAATCCAGCGCATCAACCCTCCGCGGGTGAGCGGGCTCCGGACTGGTTCCGGGCGCCCCACCCGCGAGGTGACGGGGGGCTCCACAAAGATTCGCAAGAACGCTGTCGATCTCCGACACGCCTGTTCGTCGCCGTGGTGAGACGCCATTCAGGGCCGGCTCAAACCAGGGGACAGACGATGCGGGTGATGGTGTTCATGATCGCCAACGAGGACAGCGAAAACGCCGTGCCCCCCACGCCCGAGGCGTTCGAGGCGATGGAGCGGTACACCGAGGAGCTGGTCAAGGCTGGCATCCTGGTGGCTGGCGCCGGCCTCAAGCCCTCCTCCGAAGCCAAGCGCATCGCCTGTGAAGGTCCCGGCCGCACGGTCATGGACGGGCCGTTCACCGAGACCCGCGAGCTGATCGCCGGCTTCTCCATCTGGAAGGTCAAGGACATGGACGAGGCCGTGGCCTGGGCGAAGCGCTGCCCCAACCCCATGTCGGGCCGGAACGTGATCGAGATCCGGCCGTTCTTCGAGGCAGAGGACATGGCCGAGGCCCTGTCGACCGATGCCCAGACGCGGGAGAAGCTCGGCGTCGCCTGAGGCCGTCGGTTTTTCGTGGCCGCGCGACGCGCCGGGTCGTCCTCAAGCCTTCAGGGCTGGGGGTGGCGACGGCGCTCGCGGGCGGCGGCGGCGGCGATGACGAGCAGCGCGGCGGTGAGCGCGGTGAAGACGAGGCTCGCGGACGTGAACGCCGTCAGCGCAAGCAGCCCCAGCGACAGCAGGAACGCGAGCGCATCCACCGCGGCGGGCCTCGGCTGAGGCAGCACGAGCACCGTGGCGCACGCGGCCAGCGGCACACCCAGCGCGACCTGCCGGAAGATGGCGTCGGTGCTGG
The DNA here is from genome assembly GCF_003668965.1 of Corallococcus sp. AB030. Classification (NCBI taxonomy): domain Bacteria; kingdom Pseudomonadati; phylum Myxococcota; class Myxococcia; order Myxococcales; family Myxococcaceae; genus Corallococcus; species Corallococcus sp. AB030. The sequence continues at coordinate 59,453 of NZ_RAWQ01000006.1, read as the reverse complement.
TGCGCACCGTCTCCCAGTAGTTGATCAGGATGGCGGCGAAGATGACCACCGTGCCGCCCGCGAGCACGAGCACGCCCGCGGCCGCCGCGTCCTTGGTGAGCCGGGCCTTCTCGTCGAACTGCTGCACGGCCAGGTCCACCAGCTGCTCCAGCGCGCTGTTGAGGATCTCCGCGAAGAAGATGAGCAGCACGCAGAAGATGAGCGTGACCTTCTCCGCGAGCCCCAACGGGATGCCGCTGCCCACCAGCCCCACCAGCACGCCGGAGATGAGGTGGATGCGCATGTTGCGCTGCCAGGCCACGGTGTGGATGAGCCCTGCCCACGCATGTCCGAACGAGGCGAACAGGCCGTTGCTGCGGCGGGAGGGAAACTGGGGACGGGGGGTTACAGGAACGGTCATCGGAAGGTGAAGGGGTGGGCAGGCTAGCACCCACGGGTCCGATTGAAGCGGGGGAGTGAAGGGGTAAGGTCGGTCGCGTGATGCGAACGTTCCTTCCGTCCTGGTCGCGCTCGCTGGCGCTGACCCTGCTGTGCACCTCCGTCCTCGCTCATGCGCAGGGCACTCCTGAAGCTTTTGAAGGCGACGACCTGGGGTTGGAGCCGCCGGGTGTTCAATACCTGCCAGCTCCGCCCCCACGGGCGCACGAACAGCGCCGCCTGTCGCCGGACGCGCCCGCCGTGGTGCGGCGTGAGACGCGAGCCGCGAAGTCCAACGTGAAGACGGCGGGCGTGCCGCAGACGCGGCGGGGCGAGGGCGCGCTGTCCGGCAAGGTCATCTACCTGAGCCCGGGCCACGGCTTCTATCGCGACAACGGCCTGAAGCGCTGGGCGACGCAGCGGCCCAACACCTGGGGTGTGGTGGAGGACTTCATCTCCGTGGAGGTGGTGTCGCAGGAACTGCAGCCCATGCTGATGGCGGCGGGCGCCACGGTGGTGTCCGTGCGGGAGACGGACCTGAACCCGCTCATCGCCACCGTGGACAACGGCGGCACGGGCTACGTGGAGGACGGGGACGCCGCGCGCTTCCACGCCTCCACGCAGAAGGGCTGGGCGCCTCCGCCCGTGCCCATGGGCAACGGGGTGGAGCCCTTCACGCTGGGCACCACGCGCACGCTGGACACGGCGGCCACCTCCACCGCGAAGGTGACGTGGACGCCGGACGTGCCGGCGGACGCGGCCTACAACGTCTACGTCTCCTATGGATCCGACCCCACGCGCGCGACGGACGCGCACTACGTGGTGAAGCACGCGGGAGGGGAGAGCCACTTCCGCGTGAACCAGCAGCGCCACGGTGGGACGTGGGTGCTGCTGGGGCGCTTCTACTTCAAGGCGGGCCAGCACCCGGAGTCGGGCGCGGTGGTGCTGGAGAACGACTCGGCGCAGGGTACGGGTGCCACGCTGTCCGTGGACGCGGTGCGGCTGGGCGGTGGACGGGGCCTGATGGGCGACGCGGCGCAGGGGCCGCTCTTGCGTCCGCGCTTCGAGGAGAGCGGGCGCTACCACGTGCAGTACAGCGGGGCGCCCTTCAGCGTGTACGCGCCGTCGGGAGCCAACGCGCTGTCCAACGAGCGCAACGCGGACGTGACGTCCCGGCCACGCTTCGCCGCGTGGCTGCATGAGGAGGGCGAGGACGCCGTCTACGTCGCGTGGCACACCAACGCGGGCACGTCCGGCACGATTCGGGGGACGGAGGCCTACGTCTACGGACCGAACCCGGTGGACGGCACGCTCAACTTCACGGGCGTGAAGGACAGCGACGTGATGGCGCGCGCGCTGCTGTCGCAGATTGAAACGGACATCAAGCGCGAGGTGGATCCGAACTGGCGGGTGCGCAGCCTGCGCTCGGCGAACCTGGGCGAGGTGAACCCCTCGCACAACCCGGAGATGCCCAGCGTGCTCCTGGAGATGGCGTACCACGACAACACGACGGACGCGGCGAACCTCAAGGAGGCCCGCGTCCGCCACGTGGCCGCGCGAGCCATCACCCAGGGACTCATCAAGTACTTCGCGACCCGCGACGGCGCGGCGGTGCACCTCCCGCCGGAGACGCCGGGAGCGGTGGCGGCGCGCAACGCCACGCCCGGAGCGGTGGAGGTGAAGTGGACCGCGCCCCCGCAGGTCGCATCGGAGGAAGGACGCGACGCCCCCACCGGCTACCGGCTGTACCAGAGTGCGGACGGCTTCGGCTGGGACGAGGGCACGGAGGTCCAGGGCACGACGGCCACCGTCACGCTGTCGCCCGGCACGCTGCGCTACTTCCGCGTGGCCGCGGTGAACGCGGGCGGCGAGTCCTTCCCGTCCGCCACGGTGGGCGTGCGGGTGGGGAACACGGCGCCGGTGCTGCTCGTCAACACGTACGAGCGGCTGGACGCGACGGTGGCGTGCGGTGAAGAGCTGGAGACGCCGTATGACCTGGAGGCCCCGCTGCGCGTCTATCTGGAGGCCATGAACGACGGCAGCTACCTGCGCCAGCACGGCGCGGCGTTCGCGCCCTCCGCGGTGGCCTTCGACAGCGTGACGGGCGACGCGGTGGCGGCGGGGCTGGTGTCGCCCACGGACTACCGGCTGGTGGACTGGGCCACCGGGCGCGGCGGCGTGGCGGGCGCGGGCCTGACGCGGACCGAACAGGACTTCCTTCGCGCGTTCGTCACCGGCGGCGGGCACCTGCTGCTGTCGGGCAGCCGCACGGTGTTCGCGCTCTCGCAGGGCAGCGCGGACGACAAGCTGTTCCTCACGGACATCCTCCGGGCGTCCATCGCGGCGGGGGCGCCGGTGGCCCGGGTGCAGGGCTCGGCGGGCGGGCTCCTCGCGGACCTGGCGGCCACGCCGCTGGCGGATGGGACGCTCGGCGCCTATCCGGTGGGGGTGACGGACGTGCTGGCCCCTACGGGCGGCGGCGCGGACGTGCTGCGCTATACCGGCACGTCGCTGGGCGCGGGCGTGCTCTCCGCGGGCACGGCGCCCGCGGGCCAGGTGCTGGTGCTGGGCTTCCCGTTCGAGGGCCTTGCGTCCAATCGTGAGCGGTCGCGGCTGGTGGGCGCGTTCCTGGTGCGTTCAGGACTCGTCACCCAGGCTCCGGCCCTGCCTGACGCGGACGTGACGCCCGCGGTCAGCCCCCGGCCGCTGTCGTCCTGCGTGGCGGTGCGGGAGGTGGATCCGCATCCGCCGGTGGACCCGGGCCCGGGGGACCCGGACCCGCAACCCACGGTCGTTCCGGCGCTCCCCAATGACTATTCCCCCAAGGGGGACAGCGGCTGCGGATGCGGGGCCGGCGCGGGAACGGCCTCCGGGCTCTGGCTGTTGGTCGGGGTGATTGTTCAGCTCCGGCGTGCACGCGCGAAAGCGGCCCACGCGAAGCGTTGACTCGGCGGGGGCGCCTGCCTACGGTCGCCCGCCTTCTTTACGAGATTCATGACGGTGGGCCGCGAAGGCCCACTCCTGCAAGGAGACGGAAACACCATGGCCATCAAGCTCGCCATCAACGGCTTCGGTCGTATCGGTCGCTGCATCCTGCGCGCCGCGCTCAGCCGCAAGGAAGACCTCGAGATCGTCGCCATCAACGACCTCGACAAGCCGTCGGCGCTGGCCCACCTGTTCAAGTACGACTCCGTGCACCGCACGTGGCCGGGCGAGGTGTCCCACACGGACAAGGGCATCGTGGTGAACGGCAAGGAGATCGCCGTCACCGCGGAGAAGGACCCCTCCGCGCTGCCCTGGAAGAACATGAACGTGGACGTGGTGATGGAGTGCACCGGCCGCTTCACGGCCCGTGACGCCGCCGCCAAGCACCTGGCCGCGGGCGCCAAGAAGGTCATCATCTCCGCGCCGGCCAAGGGCCCGGACCTGACCATCGCGTACGGCATCAACCAGAACGAGTACGACCCGGCGAAGCACCACATCGTGTCCAACGCCTCGTGCACCACCAACTGCCTGGCGCCCATCGCCAAGGTGCTGGTGGACAACTTCGGCATCGAGAAGGGCCTGATGACGACGGTGCACAGCTACACCAACGACCAGCGCATCCTGGACCTCACCCACGAGGACATGCGCCGCGCCCGCGCCGCCGCGCTCTCCATGATCCCCACCAGCACCGGCGCCGCGAAGGCCATCGGTGAGGTCATCCCGTCCCTCAAGGGCAAGATGCACGGCATCTCCGTCCGCGTCCCCACCCCGAACGTGTCCCTGGTGGACCTGACGGTGAACACCACCAAGAAGGTCACCGCGGAAGAGGTCATCGCCGCGATGAAGGCCGCCGCCAACGGCGCGCTCAAGGGCGTGCTGGAGTTCAGCGACGCGCAGACGGTGTCGGTGGACTACAACGGCAACCCGCACTCGGCCATCTTCGACGCGACCAACTGCTTCGTGATGGGCGACAACATGGTCAAGGTCATGGCCTGGTACGACAACGAGTGGGGCTTCTCCAACCGCATGGTCGACACGGCGAAGTTCCTCGTGTCCAAGGGCGTGGCGTAAAGCCTCCCCGCACCGGCACCCCAGGCTGACCGAGACAGGCACAAGGGACACCCAAGATGATCCGCTACATCGATGACCTGCAGTTGACCGGCAAGCGCGTCTTCATCCGCGTGGACTTCAACGTCCCGCTGGAGGGGCGCCGCATCACCGACGACACCCGCATCCGTGAAGCGCTCCCCACCATCCGGCGCGCGCTGGAGATGGGCGGCAAGGTCATCCTGGCGTCCCACCTCGGTCGGCCCAAGGGCGCGGACCCCAAGCTGTCCACGGTGCTCGTCGCGGAGAAGCTGGCGGAGCTGCTGGGCGGCAAGCACGAGGTCATCCACGCGGACGACTGCGTGGGTGACAACGTGAAGAAGCAGGTGAATGACCTGAAGGCGGGGCAGGTGCTCCTGCTGGAGAACCTGCGCTTCCACAAGGAGGAGGAGGCGAACGACGAGGCCTTCTCGCGCGAGCTGGCGGCGCTGGCGGACGTCTACGTCAACGACGCGTTCGGCACGGCGCACCGCGCGCACGCGTCCACGGCCGGCATGGTGCCCTTCGTGAAGGAGAAGGCCGCCGGCCTCCTGATGCGCAAGGAGATCGAGTACCTGGGCGACAAGGTCCTGCGCAATCCGCAGAAGCCCTTCGTGGCCATCCTGGGCGGCTCCAAGGTGAGCGACAAGATCAAGGTCATCGAGAGCCTGCTGCCCAAGGTGGATGCGCTGCTCGTGGGTGGCGCCATGGCGTACACCTTCCTGAAGGCGCAGGGCATCGAGGTGGGCAAGAGCCGGGTGGAGGAGGGCGACAAGCTGGCGCTGGCGGCGAAGCTGCTGGACACGGCCAAGCGCCTGAAGACGCCGCTGGTGCTGCCCATCGACCACATCGTCTGCGCGGACATCGACGGCAAGGGCCCGGTGAAGGAGACGCCGGATCAGGTGGTGCCGGCGGACATGATCGGCCTGGACATCGGTCCCAAGACGCGCGCGATGTACACGCAGCGCATCCGCGACGCGAAGACGGTGATCTGGAACGGGCCCATGGGCCGCTTCGAGGTCGACAAGTTCGCGGAGGGCACGCGCTCGGTGGCCGCGGCGATGTCCATCAACAAGGACGCCGTCACGGTGATTGGCGGCGGCGACAGCGCGGCGGCGGTGGAGCAGATGGGCTACGCGGACAAGATGAGCCACGTGTCCACGGGTGGTGGCGCGTCGCTGGAGTTCCTGGAGGGCCAGCCGCTGCCTGGCATCAAGGCGCTGGAGACGAAGTAGGGCACCCACGCGGTACGCACCGGGGGAGACACCTCGATGGCTCGTCGGAAGATCGTCGCTGGCAACTGGAAGATGAACAAGACGGTGCCGGAAGCGCTCGCGCTGGTGCGGGAGCTTCGCGGCGCGGTGGCGGCAATGGGCGACAAGGTAGAGGTGGCCATCGCGCCCCCGTTCGTCGCGTTGCAGCCCCTGCACGTCGCGCTGGAGGGGGCACCCCTGCAGCTGGCGGCGCAGAACTGCCACTGGGAGTCCTCGGGCGCCTTCACGGGCGAAATCAGCGCGCCGATGCTGGCGGAGCTGGGGTGCGCCTACGTCATCGTGGGGCACTCGGAGCGCCGGCAGTTCTTCGGTGAGACGGACGCCACGGTGAACAAGCGGGCGAAGGCGGTGAAGGCCGCCGGGATGACGCCCATCGTCTGCGTGGGAGAGACGCTGGCCGAGCGCGAGTCGAACCAGACGCTCACGGTGGTGGAGCGCCAGGTGCGGGGCGCGCTGGAGGGCTTCTCCGGGGCGGACGTGGCGACGTTCGTGATGGCGTACGAGCCGGTGTGGGCGATTGGGACGGGCCGGACGGCGACGACGGCGCAGGCGCAGGAGGTCCACGCGGCCATCCGGGGCCTGCTGACCCGGATGTACGACGAGGGGACGGCCGAGCGGGTCCGCATCCAGTACGGCGGCAGCGTGAAGCCGGACAACGCGGCGGAATTGCTGGGTCAGCCGGACGTGGACGGGGCGCTCGTGGGGGGAGCGAGCCTCAAGGCGGCGGACTTCGTGGCCATCGTGAAGGCGGCTGGCTGAAGCCGTTATCCCCGTTAGAAGTTGTCACCCGTTGACCACTTTGTGTAGGTTGCGCCCTCTTTTCACGGAGCGTTTGGAACACCCATGCTGACCTTCTTCACGATCGTGCACGTCCTGCTCTGCGTGTTCATGATCTTCGTCATCTTGTTGCAGCCGGGGAAGGACGCCGGCATGGGTTCCGCCCTCGGTGGCGGCGCCGCGACGAGCGCCTTCGGTGGGCGCGGCGCGGTGACCTTCTTGAGCAAGCTGACGGGCGTCTGCGCCGGCTTGTTCTTCCTGACCTCGCTGGGCCTGTCCTTCGTGGGCCTGCGCGGTTCGGTGGCCGCGGGTTCGGTGGCGACGCCGCCGGCGAAGACGGCCCCGGCGACCCCGGGAGCCACGACGCCGGCTCCTGCTGCTCCGGGAGCGGTGGAGCAGGAGCGTTCCGCGACGCCGCCGGCGGAGGGCCAGCAGGCTCCCGCGCCGACGACGCCCGCGCCGTAGTCGTCAGGAAGCATCGGATTCACGCGACCGTTGAATTGGTTGTTGCGTGAATCCACGGGGTCCGGTAGATGGACCCCGCCGAAACGCCCAGGTGGTGGAACTGGTAGACACACCATCTTGAGGGGGTGGCGCCGAAAGGTGTGCGGGTTCGAATCCCGCCCTGGGCACTCCGAACAAGAGCCTCCGAGTCGAAAGACTCGGGGGCTTTTGTCGTTTCAGGCACTAGCCTCTTGTTGATGCGCTCCCAATGCGCTCTTCGAGCGCGAGCGCATGTAGATAGCCAGCCCAAACCGCGTCAGCCTTCACGTTCGGGCTTAGGTGGGCGTATAGCGCATCGTCATCTTGATGGTGGCGTGCCCCATCAGCTGCTGCACAGCCTTAAGTGGCACTCCGTGCATGATGAGGTGGCTGGCGAAGATTGTGGCGCAGCGTGTGCCTCCGATGGGCCGGATGCCGCCCGCGTGGCGTTGCGGAGGATGGCCTCCGCGCAGGTGTGCTGTGGGTTGCGGATGAATCCCTCGTCCCTCTGCGGGAACACCCACGCGAGTCGATGCGCCGCGGGTACTCCGTACAAGGGGCCATTGACCAGGGCCTCATCGCCGACCGCGCCGCCGTCGCTCGCGAGCTCGGGCTTACGCGCGCCCGGGTGACGCAGCTACTCGATCTTCTTCTGCCCGCGCCCGACCTGCATACGCAGCTGATCGAGCTCAAGGCCGTCGATAACGCCGAGCAGTTGGCCGAGCGAACCCCCCGGGCCGCAGCCCACGCGAGGACGTGGGCCGAGCAGCGAGCAGTGTGAGCGAGACATGAAGCGTACGTGCGGACTCACATTTGCGTTGTAAGTATCGAAAAAGGTGGCTATTCTTTTGGTTGTGAGGTCGCACGTATCAGCCAATTTCATTGCGCCGTCCCTTCTGGGAGCCGCTCCCGGCTGGCTGCCGTTGTACTTCGTCGGCGCGACCGCGATCGCGCTGCGAGCGGGAGTCGCCTGCCAGACGATCGATGCGTTGGGGGGACAAGTCCTCGATGGCTGGCGGGTGAGCGAGACGCCGACGACGCTCGACTACGATCCCCGGGGGGCCTCCACCCCGGTCTATCGCCAAGCCAACATAAAGCCGCTGCGGCTACAGCTCGGCGCCCAGCACTGGGCCTCGCCCCAGATCGAAGGGCGCTGGTGCGTGCGGCCCGGCGATGTGGTGCTGAACAAGCTCGCGCCGGTGCGCGCAGCCTTCGTCTCGCCGGCAGCCAAGCGCCACCCAGTCGACGGCAACGCGCTCATCGTCCGCTACCTATCGCGCGCGGAGGCAGCGTGGGTTGCGCTGTGTCTCAACAATGCGGGCTACGAGCGGCTTCTGTTCCTCGACTCGGGGGTGCTCGATCGCGTGGGGCTCAAGGCGCTCGCCGCGCTGCGCGTGCCGCCGGTCCCGCCGGAGATGGACGGCCTCTCGGCCCGCTTGCGCGACGCGCTGGACGAGCAGACGCTGACGAGCGAGGCGATGCACCATGTCCGCACCGAGGCCAACGAGCTGACGAGCGCTGCCCCGACGACGACGCGCCCGCTGCGCAGCGGCGCGTTCTTCGCGCGCGACGCCGTGACCCACGAGAGTTGGCTGCCCTCGGCCACCGCGCTGCGCGCCGAGCAGACCAGCCTCGCCGAGGAGCTGGGGTGGGTCGCGATCGCTGAGCTGGCATCCTGGGACGACCGCGCCCGCCTCACGCACGCTCCCGAGGGCGCGCGAACGCTGCGTCTCCGCGACGTCGGCGAGGACCTCTTCGTCGCCCCGACCGACGACGCGAGGGAGAGTTTTGTCCCCAGCCGCACGCTGGCGAGACCCCTCGTCCCCGGCGAGGTGCTGCTCTCGACGCTCGGTAGCAGCTTCCGCACCGCATACGTCGACGACGACGTCCCGCAGAACACTTTCCCGACCGACGGCTGGGTGCGCGTACGCTTCCGCGAGACGCCGGCCGCGTGGGCGCTCTTGCTCTCGACCGACGCGCTCCGCTCGCAGGCCGCGCGGCTCGTGGTGGGATCGGTGCAGCAGTTCGTGCCGCCCGAGGCGCTCCGCTCGCTGCGGGTGCCGGCGCCGCCGCGCGAGGTGCGTGACCGCTGGCAGCGCGCCGTCGAGCGCCATCACGCACAGCGCCGCGCGCAGGACCGCCAGTGGACCGCGCTCGTGAGCGAGATGACCGCCCTGTTCGAGGCCGCTCACCGGCCTTTCGCCCAGACGCACCCGCGTGCGAAGGAGTCGGTCCAATGACGCCGCGCCAGGCAGAAGAGCTGCTCTCTCACTTGAAGCTGAAGGCGCTCGGCCTCGACGAACTGCACGAGCGCGTGCGCCTCTCGGGCAGTGCGTGGACGCGCGACCAGATCGAGCTCTTCCTGCTCTGCGCGCGCGGCGTCACGCGCGACGACACGGGCGGGTTCCACTCCATTGCTGCCAGCGCAGAGGACGACCTCGGAGCTGCCATCGTCGAGGCCGTGCGCTCGTTCGCTGGCAGGCCCATGCCGGCCGCGCAGGTGCGCGCGCGCCTGCCTCAACACTTCGTGACGACCGACGAGCAGGTGCTCGCCGTCGCCCGACGCACCGCTGGGCTTGAGGTGTTCGGCCCGAAGCTCATCCGCATCGCCCGGTAAGCGATCAGGAGACACGCATGGCCGCCAAGAAGAAGCGAGAGAACGCAGAGCACGCGACGACGGTCGCCTCCGAGGAGAGCAACCTCCTCAAGTCGGTGGTCCGCCGGCTCTCGGGCGCGGGCTTTGATCAGTCGCTCGACCTTAAGGCCAGCGAGCTCGGCATGTCGGCCGCCGTCGTCTGGGGCCGCCATGAGGGCGTCGAGACGCCGCGCATCCTGGTGCTCGTGCTGCCCGCTGGTGCGTGGGGCCGCGCCAACGCCGACGAGGTGCAGGTGCTCTCCTACTCGCTGCCGCCGCCCGAGACGCAGGCAGACCAGTACCCGCAGTTCGCGGTCGTGAAGGACGCCGAGGGCAAGCTCGAGGCCTTCTTCGACCTCGCGTACCCGCCGCACCAGATCGACAAGCTGCCGAGCCTCTCGGAGATCAACGACTACAAGCGGATCAAGGCCGACCCGACCTACCGCTGGTCGATGCGCATGTACGACCGGCTGATGAAGGGCTTCAACGCCCTGCACGAGCGCATCTACCAGACCCACAAGGACCGGGTGAACGGCAAGAACGACATCATCGAGGAGGTGGCGAAGCTCCTCTTCCTCGAGTCGTTCCGCCTGCACCACGACCACGGAGGGGGTGCGCTCACCTTCGAGCATGAGGGCAAGAAGCTGAGCCTGAAGGACGTCTTCACCGCCGCCCACGTGAAGGCGAACGGCGCCAAGGCGGTCGCCGAGATCCAGTCGGCGTTCGAGCACTTCAAGCTGCACCCTGACTACGTCGTCACCGACGACGCTGGCGAGAAGCACGCCATCTTCGACAAGAACGCCCACCTGCGACTGGCGCAGTCGGGCAACTACGAGGCGGTGCTCTCGCTCATCCAGGACCTCGGCCCGGTCACCGACAACCAGGGCAACGTGGTGAAGAAGCAGGGCTCGCTCGCCGACATCGCCGCCGACGTGCTCGGCCGCGCCTTCGACGTCTTCCTGCGCGCGAACTTCGAGTCGAAGGGCGGCCTCGGCATCTACCTCACGCCCGCCCCCGTGAAGCAGGCGATGCTGGCGCTCGCCTTCCACGACATCAAGGAGAGCACCGAGGACGCCGCGCGCCTCGTGGCTCGCGACGGAAAGGGGCGCCCCGCCTTCCGCTTCTGCGACCCGGCGTGTGGCAGCGGCGGCTTCCTCTCGGTGGCGCTGAGCCACCTCCGGCGGACGCTCGACGAACTCGGCGGCAAGGCCACTGCGACCGACGAGGCGAAGAAGAAGCTCTTCGCCGAGATGTGTGAGCACAGCTTCGTGGGCGCGGATTCCTCGCCCCAGATGGTGATGCTCGCCCGCGTGAACATGGCGCTGCTCGGCGCGCCCAAGGCCCGTATCTTCTACACGCAGAACTCGCTCATCAGCCCGCAGCTCGAGCCCGGCACCTTCGACCTCATCTGCACCAACCCGCCTTTCGGCACGCCGAAATTCAACAAAGGACAGGAAGAGGCGAAGAAGGCGCACGAGGAGGCGATGCAGAAGATCCTCGCGACCTTTCGCTCGGACTTTGCGGAGCGGACCGGGCGCGGCGGTGGCTTCGACTACTCGCCCACGGTCACCGGCCTGGCGATGGGCGGCACGCCGAACAGCAAGGGCGTCTGGAAGGAGGCGTCCACCAACACCGATCCGGCAGTGCTCTTCATCGACCGCTGCCTGCAACTGCTCAAGCCCGGCGGGCGCCTGCTGATCGTCTTGCCAGACGGCGTGCTCTGCAACTCCGGCGACCGATACGTGCGCGAGTACATCATGGGCACGAAGGACGAGGCGACCGGCGAGTTCCACGGCGGCAAGGCCATCGTGAAGGGCGTCATCAGCCTGCCCGCCGACGCCTTCAAGCTCTCGGGCACGGGCGCCAAGACCAGTGTGCTCTATGTGCAGAAGCGTCACGAGCGCAAGGACGACCCCGAGAAGTTCCAGGACGAGCCGCAGACCGACGTGTTCATGGCCGTCGCCGAGACCCTCGGTTACGTCGTAAAGAATAACGTCGAGGACTACAGCGCGGGCGTCCCCAACGACTTGGCCGCCATCGTCGGCGCGTACGTGCGGGGGGAGTGAGCGTGACCTCGTCCCAAGTCATGATCACCAGGGTTCCGCACAGCATCCTGCGCTCCCGCATCGACTCCGGGTTCTACGCGCCCGAGCATCTCGAACGGGAGCGACGTCTGCGACAACTCGGCGTTGTACGTCCCGCCATCGGCGAGACGGCCTCGCTGGTTACGGATGGCACCCATAAGACGCCGAACTACGTCGAGAATGGCGTGCCGTTTCTCAGCGCGACGAACATCTCGGACAGTGCACTCACGTTCGCTGACCACAGGTTCGTTTCCCGTGCGGAGTTTCTCCAACTTCGCGCGTGGAACTGTGCGCCCCTGCCGAATGATGTCGTGGTCGCGAAAAGCGGGTCTATCGGCAACGCCGCAGTCGTTCCGTCGCATGCGCCCGAGTTCGCGGTGTTTGAAAGCGTGGCGATCGTTCGGTGCGATCGATTCGACCCGTATTACCTCGCGACGTTCCTCAACAGCCGCATCGGCCAACAAGAGATCAAGCGCCAGACCAAGGGCGCAGTCATCCGGCACTTGCACCTCGAAGACCTGCGCGAAGTTGAAGTTCCCGAGTTTTCCAAGGAGGCGCAGTGCTACATTGGCGACAAGGTCCGGCAGGCCGAGCGGCTGAGCGAGCGCGCGCGCCGGCTCGAAGCCGAGTTCCGCAGCGCCGCGACTGTCGCCATCCCGTCGTCATCTTTGATGGCAGGCAAGACGAGCCGCGTGGTTACCGGCGAACTGGGACGCAACCTGAATCCCGGCGCGTACACCCCGAACCGTCGCGCCGTCCGCGCAGCAATTCGAGGTGCAGGTGGCCGAACGCTCGACACGCTGGCCGATGTCGAGAGCCCCACGACAGATAACTATCCCGCCACCGCGCCGTACCTGGGGCTCGACGCCATCGACTCGGCAACCTGCGGATTGAAACCCTCGACGGCTGGAGCCGAAGCGGTCGCAGGAACCGCGCGCCTCCTGCGCGAAGGTCCGGCACTCTCGCGCCTGCGCCCGTACCTCAACAAGGTCACATATATCCCGCCCACGCTCGCAGGTGGCATCGGTTCGACCGAGTTGCTCCTCGTTCGCCCGAAGGCTGGCGTCGATGGCTGGTTCCTCTACGGTGTGTTGAAGCTCAAATCGAGCGTCCGCCAGCTCAACCCCGTGGCGACGGGCTCGACGCATCCGCGCGTTGATCGCGAGGACGTTCTCGATCTCCTCGTGCCCTGGCGCGATGAGCACGAAGCTCTTGGCGCAAAGCTACGGGCCGCGCAGGCCTGCTACCTCGCGAGCGCCGCGCTAACTGCGACCGCGACGACCCTGGTCGAGCACATAATCGACGTTCGCATGACCGAGGCAGAGCTGGTCGCCGCGCAGAAGGCGATCGAGGCCGGCGACCGCAGCGCGGACCGCGAGATCCTGAAGGCGCTCGTGCAGGGCGACATTCCGGACGCCAAGCCGGTCATCCCCAACGTCGATGCGCTCTACGCGCTCCTCGATGGGCCGGAGGGGCCGGACGCATGACGCTCTCGGCGCTCCAGGGGCGGACGCTCACGCGCCTTGTCGAAGACGTGCGCACGCTGCTCGCGCAGGGCGAGGCGCCGTCTTCGTCCTTGCGCGCCCTGGAGGCCGTGCGAACGACCAGGCTCTGGAGCGAGCGTGGTGAGGTCGCCGTCGCGAGCCCCGCCATCGTCGCCCTCATCGACCGGCTGCCGAACTCAGGCGAGGCGCTGCCTGCCGTGCTGTCGCTTGTACCCGAGGCGCGCGAGGCGTGGCTGCGCGTCGTGCGCGCGCGCCTCGCGGAGATGGGCGAGCGCGGCGACGTCGCGGCGCTAACCGAGGCCATCACCAATGCTGGCGCGCTGGCGAGTGAGCTTGTGAGAGTGCAGGGGCCATCGCTGGCGGCGACCGCGTTCGGCGAGCTGGAACGCGCGGTGCTGGCGACGCCCGCGCACGAGGCCGCCGCGTTCCCAGTGCTGCTCCGCGCGCTGGCCGCGACTGCCGCGCTCCCGACCGTCCCCACCGCGGCGGCGCTGCCGGCTGGGCTGCCCGAGATGGCGTTCGACGATCCACAGGCAACGTGGCGACCCGGTCGCCTCTTGCGTCTGCCCGCGCCGACCGAGGCCACAACGACGACGGTGGTCTTGAGCGGCGCGCTTGACGGCAAGAGTGGCGACGCCGACGCCATGCACTGGGCGCTGCACCACCCGTGGGCGTTCTTGCTGGCGCAGATGACCTTTACGAAGGAGGCGTGGGAGGCGGAGCGCGTGTCGGGCGGTATCGCCTTCGAGCTGGAGCCCGCGCACGCCTCGCTGTTTCAGAGCCCGCCGCGCGTCGAGGTTGTGGTGACCCTGCCGAGCGGCGAGGAGATCCGTTGCGGCTCGCTTGGCGAGCTCTGCCAGCGCACCCTCGCCCAGCTCGGCGTGACGTTGCTCGGCCACCGCGTCACCGCGAGCACCCTCGACGACAAGCTCGCCCTCGTCATCGAGGCCGTGCAGCGCCGTGATGTGTGGCGCTTCGAGCATGGCTCGGGCGCGCGACGTCCAGTCTACACCATTCACCCGTCGTTCTCCGACGCCTGCTACCGGGCGCTCGGCAGCCGCGCGTTCTACCGGCTCGGCTCGCCGGTGACGGCCGCCATCCGCCGCGCCTCCGAGAGCTGGGCCAGGGAGCGCATCGCGCGATCCGGAGGCAACGCATGACGCGCACACTCCACGTCGATCGTCCGGCGTTCTGGACCGAGGCCAGCGATCCGGAGGGGTGGTTCCGCGCGCTCGACGTGCTCGCATCGAAACCGCCCCAGGTGGGTTCGCCCCGCGCCGTGGCCGACCGCGCGCTCGTGGGCGTCATCTCGCGGCGCGCCGCCATGGGCCTCTTCGGCCTCATCGAGGATCTTCTTCCCGGCGTCGGGCTCGTCACGCGCGACACCGAGGGGCGGTGGACCGTGAGCGATGAAGCGCAGGTACTGCTGCGCCGCTGGAAGCAAGCCCCGGCACGCGGGACTGAGCTGCTCGCCGCGTACCTCGTGCGCGAGAGCGTGTGGCTGCGCCTCTTGCTCCTGCGCCTCGAGCGTCGCGACTGGGAGCTTCACGGCTGGTCCGAGGTGCGCAGTAGCCGCGCGGGCCTCAATGCGGGCACGTCGCTCCTGCTCCACGGGCACGCCGAGCCCGCGCGGTGGTTAGAGGGGCTCGAACGGCAGGCGGCGGCGCGTTGGCTCGCGCGCAGGCACTGCGACGCGCTCGCCTATGCGCCCGACGTGCTTTCGCGCAAGCCCAGCAAGGATAACCTCTCGCTCACGCCGCTCACGGCGCCGCTGTTGTTGCTCGAGTCGGTGGGCTGGCTGTCGCGCACCGGCGCTCTGACGCTGCCCAACCAGCTCCTGGCCGACCTCACCGGCACCGCGACTCCAGCGCAGGCGCTCACCGAACTCACCAGCGGCCACTCCGACGTCCGCGGCTTCGTCGCCGCCGAGCCGGTGCTGCGCGAGCTGCTCGCCACGTTTGGCGTGAGCCCCAGCGACGAAGCCTTTGCGCGCTGGATGGACGCGCTCGTCGATGAGGCCTCCAGGCGCGGGGCGCTGGAATTGCTGGCCGTCGAGCCTGGGCAGGCCCGACACGGACGCGGCCTCTTCGCCGACCCGACGAAGAAGCTCGTGCGGTGGGTGGTGCACAGCGAGTTCAACGAAACCTTCCAGAACGCTTGGCGCGCGCTCGAGACACGACGGGAGCTGACACGATGACGACGACCAACAAAGCGAAGCACCAGTGGGCGGCGACCGGCGTCTCTTCGTACCCGCTCACGCACCCCATCGTAGGCCAGGGCCGCTTCTTCGAGGCGTTCAAGCACTTCATCCACCTCGTCGACGACGAGGCCGAGAAGTTCGCGCACGTGTTCGCAGTGATCGCGCGGTGGGGCGTCGGTAAGTCGCGCCTCGGCTACGAGTTGGTGGCGCAGATCAACGACACCTCGCGCGGCTGGTGGGTGCGCGGCGACGACGGCGGCCTCGGGAAGGCGAGGCTCTTTCACGACGACAAGGACCGCGACCAGTACCTTGGTCTCTATATCCGCTACAGCCAGGTCGCGAACGACTACAACAACGTCGACAACTGGTTCGCCTACGGCCTCTACAAGGCGCTCCTGCCGCTGGCACGCGGCACCTTCGACGGCTCGATCCAGGGGCAGATCGCCAAGGAGGCGAGCGACCGGCTGACGGTCGCGGGCTTCGACCCGATAAAGCTCGCCGAGGCGCTGGAGGCGTCGAAGAACCACTCCGACGAGACGCTTTACGAAGATCCCGAGCTGGCGACGCGCCTGTGCCAGGCGGCCTACGCGTACCTCCAGTCGTTCAGCATCAAGTACGTGCTGGTGGTGCTCGACGAGCTCGAGACCGCCGCCGAGGCGGCGACCTACGGCCTCGACGCGACGGACATCAAGCACCTCGACGGCCGCGCCATCAAGCTGATGGGCAAGGCCATCAAGGAGGAAGACCCGCGCCGCAAGCTCCCGTGGCTGCGTTACGTCGCGCTCTGCTCGCCGGCCATCGGCGACGAGCTGCGCGAGATCCAGTCGACCGCGCGCCGTTTCGAGCTGGCTGAACTCTCGTCGAATGCGTTCTCCGACGTGAGCGACTTCGTGCAGACGCTGTCGACCGACGGGCGGCTCGCGGAGTCCTACCCCCAGGGTCTGGTCGAGGCGGCGTACGCCATGAGCGCGGGCAACTTCGGCTGGTTCAACGTCGTCATGGCCAGCATCGACGAGCGGCTGCGTGACAAGCGCGCACGCGGCGAGAAGGACGCGCCGACGGTGGGCGCGCTCTTCGACGAGCTGGTGCGCGTGTCGGGACGCGTGCGGCAGCACGTGCTCGACCATCACGCGCTCGAGATGTTGAAGATCGACAAGGCGCAGCTCCCGGCGGCGCGAGACCTGCTTTACGGCCAGCTCCCGGTCGCGCTCGACAGCTACGCGCCCGCGACCCGCGCCGCGGTGCTCTCGGCGAAGAACGAGTACGACGAGCCCATCGCCACGCTGTTCCGCCGCGTCGAGTGGGACGAGTTGGAGGCGGCCGAGGCGCTGCGCGCGTCGAAGTTCACGCGCGACAAGGGCGCGTGGCGGCTGGGCGGCGTCGATCAGCCGCTCGATCTGCGCCAGCTCCTGTCGAACCTCGGCACCTACGCCATCCACGAGACCAAGGGGCAGCGCCGTACCGACGGCAAGCACACGCTCGTGGTGCCGCTGCGCCAGAGCGACTTCGTCCACCTCGTGTCGCTCCTGTATCCGCACGCCGCCGCCGAGGACGCCGCCCGCGCGCTGTGGCGTCGCTTCCTGGGCGCCGACGACCTGTCGGCCGACACCGCGACCCACGTGGGCCCCAGCGTTGAGATGATCGCGCGCCTCGACCTACGCCACAGAAAGCAAGGGCAGACCTCGCTCATCTTCCGCGACCCGGACCAGAACAGCGCGCACGAGAAGTCGCTCTCGGCCCTGCGTACGCAGACCGAGCGGCAGCGTGCCGAGCAGGTGCTGGTCGGCGCGATGCGCGTCATCGACCAACACTGGGCCTACGACGCGGCCCCCTCGGGTATCCGCGACGACTCGCTGCCCGTCATAGCCACATCGCCGGTCGCCAAGGGCAAGCAGCCAGGGGGGCTCGTGACCTTCGACGGCCTCAAGCTGCACCCAAAGGGTCGCGTGCTCTTCGCGTGGGTGAAGAACGACGAGGAGCTGGAGCGCCTGTGCAAGATGGCGAGCGCGCAGTTTGGCGAGGAGGGCCGCACGCCCGTCGTCGCGTGTACGTCCTCGCGCGCGCTGGTCGACCGCATGGCGAACCCGTCGAGCGACACGCTCAAGGGGGCCAAGAGCTACCTCTTGCTCTACCAGCTCACCTCGACCGAAGAGCACATCCTCCATCAGATCGGAGTGCCGACGCAGGCGAGCGTGGGCTTCCTGCTCGACGGCCACGGCTTCACCACGGCCTTCAACAACCGGCTGCAGAGCCTCGTTCGCCCGTTCTCCGAGGAGGTCGGGCGCTTCCGCCACCAGCTCAACGAGCTCGGTCGCATCGCGTGGCCGCTCCGATCGTCGGGAAAGCTGAAGGAGACCGAGCAGGAGCTGCTCATTCAAGCCTGGCGCACTCTCGTCATCGACAAGCCCGCGCCGGCTACGCTCGCGAACCTCGACGACAAGTCGGGCGTCGACGTGGAGGCCCTCAAGACGCTGCTCGCCAAGCTCGGCGTCACGCCGAAGGCTCGCGCGGCGGGCTACGTCGGCAGCGAGCGCGCGGGCCTGTTCTCGCGGGTCGATGACGCGGCCGAGGCCCAGTTTCCGCCCTTCCTTGTCGAGGCCATCTCGCGCCTGCTGAGCGGCGACTGGACCTTCGCCCGCGCCGAGCGCGAGTGGTTCTGGGGCTACACATGGGAGGGCATCAAGTCGAAGGACACCTACTTCGAGTGGATGTCGATCTTGCGCGAGCTGGGCTTTGCCAAGCCGCAGCCGGGCGCCAAGAGCGCCGACGTCTACACCGCGACTACGCGCGCCGAGCTGCGCGGGGCGGTTCAGGAGGCCGACAACTGGCTCAAGAAGGACTACGCGGCGCTGGTCGCGGAGATGGAGGCGGTGTTCGGCGTTGGCCGCGTCAAGGAACTGTTCGCGCCCGAAGCGGGCGCGCCGGGAACCAAGACGCTCACGGCACGCAAGAAGCTCACCGACAGCACCACCGACCTCGATGCGCTCGACAAGTCCGAGACGCAGGCGGCGACCGCCGCGAGCTTCCGTGCAGCCGCGCAGCGCCGACGCCGCGTCATCGCGAACATCGACTGGGTCTACCACCGCGAAGAATTCAACTCGATCCAGCAGGACCAGAACGTCAAGACGCTCGACTTCGAGTCCGACACCGTGCCGCTCTGGCAGCGCATCCGCCGCGCGTCGCTGTTTGTGGACTTCGTGCGCAAGGCAGAGCGCCGCATTCGCGCTCGCACCGTCTCGCTCGCGGAGGAGATGCGCCTCGATGTGGTCTCGCTGCACGGTTTCCCGATCGCGCTCTTCACCCTCTCGCTCGAGAAGATCGCCCACATTCTCGACGGCGCGCTCGCGCCCTCCGCGACTCCAGGCCAGACCGAGGTGGTCCAAGCGAACGAACCGGGCACGCTACGGCAGAACCTGCGCGACCTGAAGGTCGCCGACGCCACCGTGCAGCTCGAGAACCTCGCGCGAGAGGTCGGCATCGACCTGACGACGTGGATCGAGCAGGCGCTCGCACAGTGCG
The DNA here is from genome assembly GCF_003668965.1 of Corallococcus sp. AB030. NCBI lineage: Bacteria > Pseudomonadati > Myxococcota > Myxococcia > Myxococcales > Myxococcaceae > Corallococcus > Corallococcus sp. AB030. The sequence continues at coordinate 40,488 of NZ_RAWQ01000006.1, read as the reverse complement.
AGGGCCAGATCGTCAGCGCGTTCCGCGAGCTCAAGTCGGTGTACGAGAAGCTGCGAAGCGACCTGCTTGGTGCGGCCGGGCGCATCTCGACGCTTCAGACGGTGCTGAAGGCGTCGCCCGCCGACTTCCACTACCCCAAAAGCGCCCTCGCGCTCGACAAGCTCCAGGGGCGGCCCGCGCTCATTGAGAACACGTTGGAGGACGCTCGCGGCGAGGAAGTGGACCGGCTGCGCTCGGAGTTCGATGGCCCGGCCCGGCTCGGCAATTTCCAGCCTTTGATGTCGCGCGCGCGTGACCTGCTCGACGAGCCGCGCGGCGCGCTCACGCAGCTGCTCGGCCACGTCATCTCCGTGGAGAACGCGATCGCCGAGTACCGAAAGAAGCTCATCGAGAACGCGGAGTTGCAGAAGGCGCATCGTGGTCTCGAAGCGCTGGTGCGAGCGACGGGAGCATCGGCCCCACGGGCCCTCACGCTCAAGGCGGTCGAAGACGTCGGAGCGCTCTCTGATGCGCAGAAGCTGGTCAGTACTCGTGTGCAGGAGCACACCATTGCGGGCGGCAAGTTGCTCGCCGAAACCGGCATCACCTTCGACCGGTGGTGCGTCATCGTGGCCGCGATCGACGCAGGGCGCGACCCGACGCTCGAGCCTCAAGAGGCCGATGCGCTCGTGAGGCGGAACCTCGTGCAGCGCACGTACCGCCTCGGGGTGAAGTCGTGACCGTCCCGGTGCTTCTTCACGGCGCGCTCGCCGCGCACCGGCGCGGGAGGATCCTGCGCGAGGCGCTTTCCGCCGAGGCGACGAAGACACTGCCCGCGAGCGGCGCCGTGATCATGTCCTTCGCCGATGCGTTTCAAGGGGCCGACGAAGGCGAGCAGGCGCGTCTCGTCGAGTGGACGCGCGCAGCCGGGCACGTGCTATTGCTCGTGCCGCCGTTCGCGGCGGGGGCTTGTGAGCGCCCGGTACCGTGGCGAGCCGAGCGGATGGAGGGCGGAGCGCGAGGTGGCGAGGGGCTCGCCAAGATGCTCGCCGGTGAGGTCACGCACCGCATCGAGGGTAAGCTGCAGACCCCTCCGCTGCCGGGCGCGACGTGGAGCGACCTCAGCGTATGCGTGGGAACGTACCGCCTGCACCCCGCCGCCGGGCTGTTCGCCGTCACGTGCCTGCCGCTCTGGTCGCTGGCAGTGCTTGATGCTCCCGAGGAGACGCAGAGCTGGCTCGTGAGCCTCGTTGCGCTCGCCGGTGAAGCCAAGTCAGTCGCCGCGCCCGCGCAGACGCCGCTCTCGCCCGACCACTATGGGCTCCTGGTGTTTCTGCTCAGCAAGAGCTTCGAAGATGACGAGCAGGCCATCGCGGCGCTGCTCGCATCGTCGATCTTCCGCATCGCCCCCGAGCGCGCGCGAGCGCTCTTGAACGAGCTGCGCGCTCGATGCCTGGTTATGGGCGCCGTGCCGACGACCGAAGCCACCGAGCTCGTGATGCAGAGCCCCTACGCGCCGTACGTGAGAGCACTCCGCGAGGCGACCACTCCATGACCACCAATCGAACCCTGGCCCAGACGCTCGCGGTGCAGTCGCAGGTCCACCTACCGGGCACCGTCGGTCGGCTTCTCAAGCAGATCCGCGACCTCGAGCGCGTCGCGCCGCTCTTCGTGAAGGCGGGACTCGTGCGCGCGGTCGAGCGCCCAAACCCGATCGACACGCGGGCCTCGGGCATCGCCACGCACTCCTCGACGACGAAGACCATCGGCGGCTTCCTCTACGGAGCGGCGGCGGCGCGCTGCGACCTGCTCGTCGAGCACAACGCCGTCTCGACGGCAGGTCAGGACAGCGTCTGCCAGATAGACGACATCAACTACGAGAATCAGTCGATGCGCCTTGCGCTCGCCGCAACCAGGCAGGCGTACGAGCTGGCCGATCGTGCCGTCGTCGAAGAGCGCTCGCGGCTCATCTTCCTCGACACGGCGCTGGTGATGGACCGGAGCATGGTGCCGCCTGCCAGCCGCGCTGGAGAACCGGGCTATCCAGCAGCCTACGCCGCCACGCGCGAGACCATCGAGTCATTCTGGGCGCGCCACCGCGAGCGGCTCTTTCCGTGGAACCCGAGCGGGCCGGTCATCGTCGGCCTCGCTTCGCAGCGCTTCGGCGCGATCATCCAGTCGGCGCAGCAAGACCTGCGCCTTCAGGAGGGGCGCAGCCAGATTTTGCCGACCGAGACGGTCAACCGCGAGGCGCTCGCAGCCCTCGACGGCGTGCGCGACGCGATCCTCGGCGTCGGCGAGCGGCGCTTCGTGCACGGCATCCTCGGCAGCTTCACGAGGACCGCCGCCTTCCGCATGAACGTCCACGCGCCGCGCATGGAGCCCGGCAACGTCGTCGAACTCGGCGTCATCGGCCTGCACTTCCGCGCCGGCCAGACGACAGAGCCGCGTCTGATGCAGCTCGTGGGTGACGCGCCGGCGTGGACCACCGAGACCATCGACGAGATCGTCGGGCTGACGATGGCCCTGACGGCCGTGGGCGGTGTCGCGGCGACTCCGCTGCCAGTGCAGCTCGCCGAGCGCGAGCTGACCGCGCTCGGACCTTTTCTCGAAAACTACAGCCGAAGCGTCGCTGGTGAGCTGAAGCGGCGCGAGATCGAGAGCATCTGGCTCTCGGACTTCGACCTGGCGACGTAAAGGAGAACGATCGATGCCCTATCATGTCCTTGGCCGACTCGTCGGCAACACCGGCGACCCGACGAACCTTTCGATGGTTCTCAACTCGTCGTTCGCTGGCAGGCGCGGCGAGTTCGTGCGCGTACGGCACCGCGAGCAAGAGGGCGCAGCGCAGACCGACGTGCTTGCGCGCATCGTCAGCATCAGCCGCAGCAACGTCCTCTACAACTCTGGCCTGGGGCAGGCGGTGACCGAGCTCGAGCTGCTGCCCGGTGCGCACGTTACCGGCGAGCAGATCCTCGGCAAGCTCGAGGCCATTGGATACCGCGACCCCGAAGGTGGCGGCATCAAGATGCCGCGCCGGGCGCTCGATCCGGGCTCACCGGTTGAGCCGGTCGACTTCCAATTCTTAAGCGCGTTCTATGAATTTCAGGAGCACTCAAGCCTGCACATCGGCAACCTCGTTGGCTACGAGCGTGGCGCGTCGGCCGTTCCGGTGTACGTGGACGTGAACCGCCTCGTGACCGAGCACCTCGCGGTCCTCGCGATGACCGGCTCAGGCAAGTCGTACACGGTCGGCCGCATCATCGAGCGGCTCGTCGCCATTAATAACGGCACCGTCGTCGTCTTCGACCCGCATGGCGAGTACGGGCGCGCGCTGTCGGGTGGGCAGATGCGCTTCAACGATCGGCCCGATGAGCTGGACGACCAGCGCGATCGCGCGGCCCTTCCGGCCATCCGAGACGCTTTCACGAGGCTCCGCGAGGCGGGCGCTGGCATCACCGTGTACAGCCCGCAGAACCCGTCGTTCCGGCAGAAGTACGCCGGCGCGAACCAGGAGCTGGCGTTGCAGTTTGACCACTTCGAGATGGACGACCTGAGCGAGATCCTCCCAGGCCTCACCGAGCCGCAGCAGCGCGTGCTGGACGTCGCCATTCGCTATTGGATCGCCCACGAGCGCGCGACGCCGCGAGACATCAACCGGCTGCGCCACTACCTCGGCGACGGCATCGACGACGTGCGGCAGTGGGACGAGCTGAGCCAGGCCGAGGCGACGGCACTGAACGGTCGAAGCGCGGCGGTCGCGTCGATGAAACTCTCTCGCGTGCTTCAGGAGGCGCAGAGCTTCTATCACTCGGGCCTGCCTGCAGCGACCGACGTCTACGAGATGGTCGGTAGGCCGACCGATCGCCGTGGCCGTCTCGTCGTCGTCGACCTGCAGGGCCTCAGCGACACCGCGAAGCAAGTCATCACCGCGCTTATCTCGAGCGAGATTCTCCGCGCGGCATCGAGCAAGACCGACCGTATCCGCCCGTGCTTCCTCGTCTACGAGGAGGCGCACAACTTCGCCCCCGCGGGCGAGCCGGCCGTGAGCCACCGCATCATCAAGAAGATCGCCGGTGAGGGCCGCAAGTTCGGCGTGGGCTTCGCGGTCGTGAGCCAGCGTCCGTCGAAGCTCGACCCCGACGTGACCTCGCAGTGCAACACGCTGATCGCGATGCGCCTCAAGAACCCGGACGACCAGCGCTTCATCGCGAAGACCTCCGACATGGTGAGCGCGGCCGACCTCGACCAGCTGCCCGGGCTCTCGACCGGCGAGGCGCTCATCTGCGGGCGGTCGATCCCCGCGCCGCTCTTGGTGCGCGTCGGCACGAAGGCGCTGGTCCACGGCGGCGAGTCGCCCGAGGTACTCAACGTCTGGGGGAGATTCGGTGGCTGAGCGTATGGACATCGGGAGCCGACTCACGCTCGAAGTCGCGTCGTCCCATCTGCCGTTGTGGACCGAATGGGGCGTGCGCGACGTCGGCCACCTGATCCACAGCCTCGGCTGCACGCTCTTGACGGCTACCGGGCGTGACCTCGGCTTCGCGACGGTGTCCGAGGTGCCCGCGCCACGCCAAGGCGTCCTGGGGAACGTCGACCAGGATGTACGGTCTGACTCGGTGTGGTTTGATCGCTCGGCGCGCCATGTGGCACTCCTCGCTGAGTTCGAGCGCTACTCGGGCAAGCAGAAGGACCTCAGCCCGAAGGTCGAGACGCTCCTCCTCGCGCAGCACCGCTGGGAGTGCCCGAGCGCGACGCTGCTCTTGGCCTACTGGAGCGTGGGGCTGGTCACGCTGCCGGATCACGACGGGCTACGCAGCATCGTGCGAGGGGGCTTTCAGGCGACGGGAGGCGTGCGCGTCCCCGGCAATCCGAGCGCGCGGCTTCTCTTCTACCAGTTCGTTGTGCGTGCTGGGCAGGATGGCCTGCTCCGCCTCGAGAACATCCTTCGGCGAGGGGAATCATGACGACCAAGTTCTTCGTGCCACGAGCAGACCGGCGTCTCGGCGAGCGCTACGAGCTGGTCGAGTGCCTCGGCGACGGCTCGTACGGTTGGGTATGGCGCGCGCAACGCCTCTCCGACGGCGCCATCGTCGCTGTGAAGATTCCTAAGGCCCAGAGCAAGCGCAACGAGGAACTCGCCGAGGGCTCGCCGCTGGTTGGGCAGACTCCGCACCCATGCGTGATCGACGTCTACTGGATGGGCCGCGTCCAGCCGGAACGCGAATGGTACGCGATCGAGATGGAATACTTCCCCTCCATCACGCTAGCCCAACTGCTCGACAAGGGTGAAGAGGGCTTCGTCGCCAGCTACGACAAACTGCTCGGCGTCTTCGAGCAGGTGCTCGAAGGCTGCGCGCACCTGCACCGGGTGGGCATGTCGCACGGTGACATCAAGCCGCAGAACATCCTCGTCTCCGCCGACCGCGTGAAGTTGACCGACTTTGGCTCGAGCGTGCTGCCTGAGGACATGTATGCGCGAACCCGGGAGAACGGCGGCACCATCGTCTACTCCGCACCCGAGATCGTCGGGGCGACGATGTCGACGCGCGACAACAATGCCCGTTTCCTGAGCGACATCTACAGCCTCGGCGTGCTGCTCTACCACCTCGTGACGGCGCGGCTCCCGCACGACACCTTGAGCCAGGTCGCCCGGCATGTGCCGTTCCCCCGCGCCCGCGAGGTCAACTCGTCGGTCTCGCAGCCGCTCGACGAGTTCATCGACCGCTGCCTGAAGCTCGCGCCGGAAGAGCGATGGCCGAGCGTCGAGGCCATGCTCGACGCGTTTCGCGCCGTGCGACGTGCCCAGCTCCAGTTCACGCCCACCCGCACGTTAGCGGTGCCGCGCGCGCCACACGAGGACTGGTCGTCGCAGGCGGTGCGCCTCGTCGAGGCGGGCGACTACCGCGACGCGGAGCTGGTCGCACGCGCCGAGTTCGAGTCGACCCGCGACGCGCAGGCGTTCCTCCTCATGGTGCAAGCGTCGTATCGAGAGGGGCGCTACTTTGACTGCATCCGCGACCTTGAGGCCCGGCCGGATGTCGTCGACGCACCGACGCCTACCGGCGCCGAGCTTCGACGCCTCGCACTCTCGGCCTACCTCGAGGTACGCCAAGTGGATCGCGCCCGCGCGTTCGTGGAGCGGTGCTTGGCCGAGACACCCGACGCGCCCGATCTCCTCCTGAAGCACGCGTCGATCCTCGCGCTCGACGCCAAGTACGAGGCCTCTGCTGAGCAGTTGATGGCGCTCAACCGAAGACTGCCTGGAAAGCCGGCGATCCTCCGACGTCTCGTCGCCGTGTTCGAGCAGATGCGCGACACCGGCAAGGCGGCGGCCTTCTTGCGTGCGTACCAGAAAGCGATGCCCGACGACCCGTGGGCATCCTCGAAGGCCGAGCAGTTTCGGGCGCTTGGACTGGCATGAGCCAGCGGCCAATGGAGGGTGCGCTGGTATTCGAGCGCGTCACGGTGCCGGTGGGGCGCGCGGCGTCGGTGTTGAGTGGAGGGCCCGGGGCGGCCATCGTCCTTCAGCGGACCGGCGCGGCTTCGGGTCAGCCCTCGTCCCCAGGGGAGCAAGGCCCGGGGAGGTGGGAGAATGCCAGCGAAAGCATGAGCGAGGCATCGCGCAAGTACCAGGCCCAGGTCACCGAGGCGCCGGCAGGGAAGGTCTACAAGGTCCAAGAGGTAAAATTCGACGGCTTCAAGATGGGGGTGCTCCTTGAAACAAAGGGGCCGGGCTATGCCAGGTTTCTCAAGGATGGGAGTTTCAGAACCTGGTTCCGAGGCGCTGACGGAATGCTTGAGCAAGCAAAGAGACAATTCAAGGCGGCCAAGGGCACGCCGATCCATTGGCATTTCGCGGAGCGCGAAGTTGCTGACGCCGTGAGAGACTTGTTCAGGAATGAAGGGCTTGGCACAATCAAGGTCGTATTCACCCCGCCGTCTCCGTAGGCATCAGGTCAGATGAACGAGAAATATTACCTGGGGGCGTACTGGCCGGGTCGAGTTGAGCCAGTCGAGTCATACGCTCGACGCGCCGAAATCTTCTTCCGCCTCCTCGCGCCTGACGAACCTACGTTCAACCGATGGTTCGAGAAAGCCGGGTCTCGTGCTGATGCGCTCAGGCACCCATTCGTGCCGAATGAGGAGTCGCTTCTCAAGCTCTTCAAGAAGAAGTACCGGCACGACGAGGTTGGGGTTTCTTTCTCTGCATGGAATGGAGAGCCCGATGGTGCAAGCACTGGCGTCAGGCTTGCATGTGGCTCCACCTCGGAACTCTTGGGCGATCTTTGCGTGATGGACCTTCCGACAAGAGGTGAAGCCAGAGAGCGTGTCCTGACCGCTCCCGTCCTTTCACAGGCGCTTCGCGCAGCGGTTTTGGCTTGGGACCCTGAATGGGGTATCGCCACGTCTACGGCTCATCGAGACCGGGTGTCGGAGTTCGCGGTGCCGGGCACGTTCGTGGGCTGGGTCACGTACCTGTCTCGCCGTTTGGGTACAGTGCCTCCGCTGCCCTCTCCGGTGCATATCGAGTGGGTCGAGGACAAGGGGACGCTCATCGTCATGTGTCCTGCGCGATTCACGGTAAGCAACCCGGAGCACATCGCGCTCGCCGAGCAGGTGCAAGAGCAGTTGAACCGGGCGGGCCTGTTGAAGCCGATCCAGCCCCAAGGGTAGACGCAGGCGGGCCGAGTAGCGGCCGACTCGGCCCTCACCCCACGGCTTCGAGTTGTTTCAGGCCTGGTGCGAAGGAGGCGCCGCCGGACGGCGGCGCCCCACGGTCCGTAAGTCAGCGCTCCACGTCAGGCGTGCTGATCGGCCGGCGCTGGTGCTGTTCCTGGTGGCCCGGGAACATGGAGACGAAGAACTCCGACCAGCCGCCCATGCGCACCCGGAGCACGTCGTACTTCTCCGGGTCCTTCGACGCGTGCTCGAAGGTCTCCGGGTTGGCGCAGGTGACGGTCAGGATGTTCGAGCCCTGTCCCTGGGCGAACGCGTGCAGCACCCGCTCCAGTGCGCCCACCGGGAAGTCCTCGCGGATGTTGAAGTCCGTGGGTGCTCCGCTCGTGAAGCCCTCCGCTCCCGCGCCGGTGTAGCCGGACAGCGCTCGCACGAAGCCCTCCTCCTGATGATCCACCGGCTGATCCGCGATGCTCGGCGACGGGCTCAGGTCCGAGGCCAGCGTCTCCCCGAGCCGCCGTCCATCCGCGGAGGCGCCGCAGGTCGCGCCGAACTCCAAGTAGTTCTCGAAGGTGCCCGCGCCCGGTTGGATCTGGAACCCGCCGAACGGCTTCTCCGGCGTCCCGAACTTCTTCGCCAGGTCCACCATCTTCTGGGCGGTGGGCTCGGCGGGCTCCGTGAAGACGCGCACCACCGTCTCCGCCACGCGCTGGATGAAGGCGTTGGCGAAGCGATCCACCTCTTCGTCTCCGCGGCCGTAGCGGGGCTGGGCGAGCGCCACCTGGCGCAGGTCCCGGAAGCGCTGCGCCTTCGCCTCGATGCGCGCGGGGCCCGCGAAGGTGCTGATGACGGGCTCGTCCATCTTGTAGCCCCAGTCGCACAGCAGCGCCTCCACCAGCTCCGGCAGGGACGTCACCGCAGTGTCCTGCTCGAACACCATCTTCCGGATGGCGTACAGCGAGTTGATGACCGTGGAGAGGGCCGTGATGCACGGGGCCACCATGTTGTAGCGGGCACCACCCCCGTAGAGGTCCAACCCCTTGTCGATGCAGTCGTCCACGAACACCGACAGCAGCGGCGACGGGCACACGGCGCTCATGGATCCGAAGACGCCCACCATGCCGTCCGCCTGCTTCGCGTACATCCAGCTCAGGTGCTGGAAGAACAGGTCCTGGAGCTGCTCGAACGATTGGATGGCCGAGGGTGGAGGCGACGTGAAGGACACGCGCTGGCCCCGGAAGTACATGGGGCCCGCCGTGCTCCAGCTCTTGCCCTGGTTGAGCGCGGCCTCCAGCGGCGACAGGGCCGTCATGCCTCCCAGCGTGAACCAGTTCTGTCCCACGATCTGCGGCTCGTAGCAGCCGTCGCAGGCGTAGTCGCGCGCCGCCCGGAGCACCACCTCGCTGCTCCACGCGCTGCCGGCCTTCTGGGCCACCGGTGTGGCCGCGGTGGGCTGCGTGCCCTGGCCCACGCCGTCACCACTGTGCAGCATCCCGGGGATGATCTTCTCGTCGCTGAGGAGGATGGGGTGCGCGCCGCCGCTGAGGATCGCCAGCGCCGCCTCGTGCAGGTACTCGGGCGGGATGTCCTTGCGCACGCGCAATGACAGGCACGGCGCGTTGAGCGGCAGCCGCCGGGCCGCGCGCAGGCAGAGCAGGGTGACGCGGTTGTACGCGGGCCGCCCCTCTCCCGGCGTCTCGTCCGCGACCGTCCCGCCCACTGTCACCTGCTGGATCCACTGGTTGTTCGCGGCGCCCTGCGGGTAGTTGCCGCTCATCCCGCCCATGGCGAGGTTCCCGAAGGGCTGGTGGTCCTCCACGAACTGGCGGTTGAGCAGCACCTTCTCCCCCAGCTTCACCCAGAAGCAGTCGATGATCTCCTGCGCCTGTGCGTCGTCCAGCGCGCCCGCCGCCACGTCGCGCTCGTAGAAGGGGAAGAGCATCTGATCCAACCGGCCCACCGCCGTGGGCTCGCCAATCAGGTGCAGGCCCGCGTGCAGCGTGAAGAGCAGCTGGGCGGCCTCGAGCATCGTCTGGGGCCGCTCCGTGGCCAGCCGCTGCATCCGCTCCTGGATCTTCAGCAGGTTGTCGCGCTCGGCGTGCTGCCCCAGGGGCAGCTCCGCGGCCATCTTTCCCGCGAGCGCCGCGTAGGCCAGGCAGCTGTCGCGCACGCCCTCCAGGGACAGCACCACGCCCCGGTAGAACTGGCGCTTGCCTTCATCCTGGGTCGCGTCGTGCCGCGCCTGGACGTCCGCCATCAGCCCGCCCAGGCCCCGGTCCAGGGCGCGCTGGAAGCCCGGCACCAGGTGGCCCACGCCCGACGCGGAGCTCAGCCCCGCGAAGAAGTTACCCAGCTCCTCGTCCTTGCGCGCGTAATCAATGACATACCGCCCCTGACCGAGCCCCAGGTTGGGCAGGGCCCCGACGATGAGCTCCACCGGGTGGATTCGGTAGGTGTCCGCGCCGTTGTACCAGTTGCCCTGCGAGTCCTGACGGCGGCCCCGGAAGCCGTAGGCGTCGCTGGCGAAGACCTGTCCCAGGCTGACCTTGATGGCCCAGCCCATGCGCTCCACGACGGAAAGTCCCATCACTTCCCGAGCCTTCGCGGGGCCGTACTGGCGCGCCACGTAGGCGCACAGGTGCTCCAGCTCCTGCTGTGACCGGTTGACGTACCAGTTGTCCTGCCAGCGGGAGAAGGCGTCCGACAGCAATTGCAGCACCCGGTTGGACGGCGGCTGGTGCGTCCGGCGCTTGTCCCCGGACATCGTCGCCATCTGGAACAGGTAGTTCTTGTGGTTGTAATGCATGTACCCGTTCGACGAGGCCACGTCGAAGTGCCGGTCCAGCCGGCTCCAGTCCACGCCGGGGAAGCGCTTCCAGTCCTGCTGCTCCGCGCTCTGGAGCTTCACCGGCTCCAGCCCCAGGTCCGCCTGGCTGGGGATGTAATAGAAGCCTCCCAGGTTGGAGCGGACCTCGGAGAGCAGCCGATCCCGCATGAAGCCGCGCTGGTCGCCAATCTGCTGGTTCATGACGGTTTCGAGCGCGCGGACGCTCCGGGCGTAGCCCGCGAAGTAGATGCCCGCCTCGTCCCGGAGGCTGGCCCCCTTGGCGCGCAACTCCGTGTTGTGCACCGTGTTCGCCTGCCCGAAGGGCAATCCCAGCCGTAGCACCTGCAACGTGTTGCCCTGGGCGTCCTGCACGCGGGCGCTCTTGATGTGGCTGCGCTGGTCCTGGCTGGGGATGAGGATGTCCTCGGTGGTGCGCCCCACCAGGTCCTCCACCTGCTGGGGGCTCATGTCCAGCAGGTGCTCCCAGTTGATCTCGAAGCGCTGCGCGACCACGAAAGAGGCGCCCAGGTGCGCGGGATCCTCGAACCCGACCAGGGTCTGCTCCTGGATGGAGACCGGGTCGGACGGGTTGTTGAGGTTCTCCGAGAAGCGGCAGCCCAGCACCTTGCCGCCGCGCTTGTCGGGGCGCGTGGACTTGGTGGCCGCCTTCTGGTGGTCATGGGGCGCGGAGCGCACGCAGCGCGCCTGGTCCTGCAGCCGCGCGTGGATGAACTCGAAGACCGCGTCGCAGTGGGATTCCTCGTCGGACTTGATGTGGAACCACAGGTCACCCTGCGAGTCGACGAACGTCCCGTTCGAGCGGGAGAACACGTTGGAGCGCCAGGCCGGCGAGGACTCCTCCGGGAAGGCCAGCTTCATGCCTTCGGGAAGGTCGGTCCCGTCCTCGGCGCACCACTCCTGCCAGAGCCGGAAGCCCACTCCGACGATGGCCGTGGTGTTGGCGCTCCCGTAGTGGGTGTGGATCTCCTCGCGCACGTCCCGCATCAGCTTCTGGAGGAGCGCCCGGGTCAGCGGCTCGCCGGTCCCGTCTGGCGTGCGCCAGAACGTCGCGAACACAGCGTAGGGCGAAGGGTAGACCAGGCCTCGCTGGACCAGCGACCAGAGCTCATGGCTGAGCTGGTTTCCCTGCTGCGTGGACAACGACTTGGCGGAATGGTGCTCGGCTGCAAGGACTGACGGCGTGCGCATTCGGCGTCTCCAAGGCTGGGCGAATAGAAGGCCTGTCTGGCCATGGCCCCCGGGCGGGAGGGTCTATCAAACGCCGTCAATTCCTGTCACGGCCCGGCGGGTCGAAATTCGATGTCAGGGGAACCCGCTAGTCCTTTCGGGCCAAGGCGGTTCCCATTGACCCTGGGTGTGTCCACGAACACCAGGGGCCTCGCGGTCTCAGGTCCTCCCACGGAGCGCTGTCGGCGGCGACGTCAATCCATGGTGGTGCCTGATTGAATGCAGATGCCTGGGTGGTTTATGTGTGTCATTGTTGCCGGGCATGTTTGTTTTGTGTGTGTTGTTGGCGAGAACCATGAGCCGTACGGTTTCAGGGATGCTCAGGTGCCCCGGAGTGCGGAGGTCACCCGGACCCGCCGAGTCATTGAGGTCGAGCAATACACGATTAAGCATCAGAACCGGCGGTGAAACATCGGTGGGACGTCTCAGACCCGGGTCGTAGCCCCAGGGGGCTTCGGATTTGTCGGGGGGATGGGGTACGCTTCTTTGCGACACGGCGGAATGGGACCGCCGGGCTGGGCCGGGGTGTTTCGTGGAAGAAGAGATCGTCTATCGCCACACGGTGGAGGGGGTGTTCCGCTCCATCGGTGACCGGCTCACTCCGGAGCTCCGGACGAAGCTGAAGGACGTGGGCCTGGACCTGGACGCTCAGTCTCCGCACCACACCTCCCGGAAGATCTTCGCGGAGGCCATTCGCGTCACCGTCGAGCACCTGTATCCGCAGCTCGATGTGGGCGAGGGCTACCGGCGCCTGGGCGTCGGCATCATCCAGGGCATGGAGCAGACCGTGCTCGGCAAGTCGCTCGTGTCCATGTGGCCCATCTTCGGACCCGAGCGCGTCGTGGTGCGCATCCAGGAGAGCTTCTCCACCGTCAACAACTACATGAAGTCGGAGCTGCTCACCCAGGGCCCCGGGCACCACATCATCCGCGTCAACGAGTGCAACGGGAACCCGGGCTACCTGCGCGGTCTCATCGAAGCGGGATTGGCCAAGGCCGGCGCGAAGCACCTTCGCGTGGAGCCCTTCGACTTCGACGGCCACGCCTGCTCCTACCGCATCCGGTGGGGCGGCTGAGTCGATAACCCAGGGCGTCTCCTGGCGCCGGGCAATCCCAGAACAGCTACGCAGTTCCGGTGTTTGGGAAAGACAGGAAGGCCCCCGGATCCACTCAGGGATCCGGGGGCCTTCTTCGTGGCCGGCGCATCAGGCCAGGTCGAACAGCAGGGCCTCCAGCGGCTCGGAGGCGGTGAGCACGAGGCTCGACTCGTCGGACACGGCGACTCCGTCACCGGCCTTCAGGGCCACTCCGTTGAGCGTGCCCGTGCCCCTGGCGATCTGCACCCAGGCGTGACGCCCCTTGGGCAGCGTGTACTCCGCCTTCTCTCCCGGGCTCAGCAGCGTGCTGTTGAGCACCACGTCCTGGTGCACCGTGAGGCTGCCGTCTCGGGCGTCCGGGCTGGCCACCACGCGCCAGCGTCCCTGCCGGTCCTTCTCCGGGAAGAACTTCTGCTCATACTCCGGCTTCAGGCCCTTCTTCTCCGGGATGATCCAGATCTGCAGGAAGTGGACGTCCTCGTTGGAGCCGTTCATCTCGCTGTGCATCACGCCCGTGCCGGCCGTCATGCGCTGCACCTCTCCGGCGCGCAGGAGCCCCTGGCCTCCCGTGCTGTCACGGTGCGCGATGGCGCCGCTCAGCGGGTAGGTGATGATCTCCATGTCCCGGTGCGGGTGCGTGTCGAAGCCCTCGCCAGACTGCACGCGGTCCTCGTTGATGACGCGCAGGGAGCGGAAGCCCATGTTCTCGGGGTCGAAGTAGCTCGCGAACGAGAAGGTGTGATGCGAATCCAGCCAGCCGTGGTTGGCGTGACCGCGTGCTTCGGAAGGGCGAACGTTCATCATGGTGTGTGCTTCCTTTCGAGACACAACATGCGCTTCCGAAAGCCACCTGGCCAGACACGAACCTCGGGACACATCGTTCCATCCGCGGAACGAAACGCCGGCACTGTCTCAGCGCTTCGCCCGCTTGAAGGCTTCCTGGTTGTGGGGCCAGTGCTCGCGCAGCACCTCCACGAAGGCCATCACCTTGGGCACGTGGTGGCGCGTGGGCGGGTAGACGGCGTGCACCGGCGCGCCCGTGGAGCTCCAGTCCGGCAGCACGCGCTGGAGCCGCCCGGACGCCAGGTCCTCGATGCATTGCTGACCCGGGATGAGCGCCACCCCGGCGCCCAATGACGTCACCGCGCGCAGCATGTCCGGCTCGTTCACCACCAGCCGCCCGGAGACCTTCACTTCGACGGAGCGCCCGCCCGCGTGCAGCGTCCAGACGTTTCCCTGCACTGACTTGCCGAAGAAGAGGCAGTCGTGCTTCGCCAGGTCCGCTGGCGCCTTCGGTGCGCCCCGCGCCTGGAGATAGCCGGGCGAAGCCACCACGAGCCACTCGATGTCCCCCAGCCGCCGTGCCATCAACGACGAGTCCGGCAGCCGACCGGCGCGCACCGCCAGGTCGAAGCCCTCCTCCAACAGGTCCACCGCCCGGTCCGTGCAGAGCAGCTCCACCTGCACGTCCGGGTACTTCTCCATGAAGCGCGCCACCAGTGGCGCGAGGAAATGGACGGACAGGGGTGTTGTCACGCGCAGCAGGCCGTACGGCCCCGCTTGCAGGCGAGTCACCGCCAGCTCCGCGGCCTCCGCTTCCGCGACGATGCGCTCGCAGTGCGCGTAGTACGCGCGGCCTACCTCCGTCAGGTGCAGCGTGCGCGTGGTGCGCTGAAGCAGCTGCGCGCCCACTCGCTCCTCCAGCTCGGACACCTTGCGGCTCACGGTGGACTTGGGCATGCGCAGCGCCTTCGCCGCCGCCGTGAAGCTGCCCGCCTGGACCACCCGGGCGAAGATGAGGAGTTCGTTGAGGTCCATGGCCCATCCCTCGTGCAGGCGCAGGACTGTTCCAGCCGTGGAACAGTGCATCCTGTCCGTCCCGTCTAATCGGGAACGTGGGGGGCCGCTACCTTAGGCCTCGTTGAAACACACCGCCGCTGCCGCGGCGCTCACGACAAGGAAGACGACCATGGCCACCACGACCTGGAACATCGACACCACGCACACGGGCATCCACTTCAGCGTCCGCCACATGGTCGTCGCGAAGGTGCGCGGCAGCTTCACGAAGTTCGGCGGCACCCTCACCCTGGATGACGCGAACCCGGCGGCCTCGGCGGTCTCCGTCTCCATCGAGTCGGCGAGCATCAGCACCGGCGTCGACCAGCGCGACAACCACCTGCGCTCGCCGGACTTCTTCGACGTGGAGAAGTTCCCGGCCATCACCTTCCAGAGCACGAAGGTGGAGCCCTCCGGCAAGCACCTGAAGGTGACGGGTCAGCTCTCCATCCGCGGCATCAGCCGCGAGGTCGTCCTGGAGGCCGAGCAGCTGGGCATCGCCAAGGACCCGTGGGGCAACACCAAGGCCGCGTTCGAGGCGAAGACGACCATCAACCGCAGCGACTTCGGCCTGACGTGGAACCAGGCCCTGGAGGCGGGCGGCGTGCTGGTGGGCGAGAAGATTGAAATCGCCCTCGAGGTCCAGGCCGCCCAGGCGCAGGGCGAGAAGGCGGCCTGAACCCCGAAGTGACTACTCGACGTCGAAGGACGTCAGGACGAAGTGCACGTCGGACTCCGCGCCCGAGCTGACCGTCGCGGTCGCCGGGCGCGTGATGTCCGTGGTGAAGGACACGCCCGCGGGCGCCACCAGGTCCACCTGGTAGGTGCCGGGCAGCAGGTACTTGAAGTTCGCCACGTAGCGGGTGGCCGTGCTGGCGCTGAAGGACAGCGTCTCGCGGCTGCCGTCGGCGTTGATGAGCACCGCGGAGAAGCTGGCCAGCTGCGTGGGGCCTAGGGGCAGGGACACGCTGCCCGCCTCCAGCGTCACCTCCACGTTGCCGGAGAACTCCATGTCCGCGCCCTTGATGACGGGCCGCATGACCCACTTGCCGGAGTTGCCGGCCTCCTTGCCGAAGCTCTGCGCCACGTCGAAGTCCACCAGGATGACCTTCTGATCGTCATCGCTGGTGATGGTGACGTCCGCGTCCTTGTCGAACTTCACCTTGAGGCCGGAGCTGCTGGCGCTCGGCATGTGCAGGTCGCCGTCCACCTGGGCCCCTTCGGGCAGGCCCTCGTAGTTGGCGGAGGTGGCGAAGATGCGGCTGGTGCCGTCCTGCTTCACCTGGATGTAGCCGCCGGTGATGACGAAGCGCAGCTCCTTGTACGTGCCCGCCGGCACCTCCGCGTCCTTCACCAGGTCCGCGGTGTCATTGGCCAGCGTGAGCAGGTCGGTGGTGACGGGCTCGCTCAGGAGCACCACGTCTCCCTTGCCGTCTTCTCCTTCCACGCTGCCCTTCAAGTAGACCTTCGAGATGGTCACCACGGCCTTCTCGATGCCGTCGCCCGGGGCGTCGGTCAGCTTCAGGGTGACGTGGGCCTTGCCGCTGTCGCCGCAGGCAGCGAGGAACAGGAGCCCCGTGGTCATCAGCAGGGTGGAGGTCAGGTGTC
This sequence comes from Corallococcus sp. AB030, assembly GCF_003668965.1. Classification (NCBI taxonomy): domain Bacteria; kingdom Pseudomonadati; phylum Myxococcota; class Myxococcia; order Myxococcales; family Myxococcaceae; genus Corallococcus; species Corallococcus sp. AB030. The sequence continues at coordinate 24,214 of NZ_RAWQ01000006.1, read as the reverse complement.
GCAGGGTCTTCATTTGTAAGCCTTTGTTGGAGTCAGGGATGAATGCGGGAGGAGACCCTCCCGCGTCCGGACCGGCCACGGCGCTTGCTCAGCCGATGACGGGCCAGCATCCGCCTTCCTGGCACGACAGCGAATTGCAGCAGGTCTCGTCGCCCTCGGTGGAGCACTCGCCGCCTTCGGGGATGCACTGGGGACCGGCGTCGATGCCGCCACCCGAGCCGCCGTCCGTCGTGCCCGCGTCGGGCTCGCTGGTGCCACCGTCCGTGGGCGGTTCGTCGTCGCAGGCGCCCACCGTGTCGCCATGGCGCAGGTGCGCGGCCACCGCGGGCACGCCCACCGTGATGCTGTGCGCGTTGGCGGGGTTGCCGGGCGGAATGTGGCAGATGGTGATACCCGTGTTGCCTCCCGGCGCGGTGCCGCCGTCCGCGGCGGGCGCTTCTCCGGCGGCGCCGCCCAGGTTGTCATCGCCCGAGACGAGCGACGGATCCTCCGCCTCCGTGGGGCCTCCGCAGCCCAGGGACAGCATCGTCGCGCACAACACCATCCATGCCGCGGAAGAGCGAGCGGTCGGGATACGCATGGTCATCCTCCTGTGAAACGAGGCGGTGGGGGGCCGCTCGGGGAGCGGAGTGCCTCGTTGTCAGAAAGACCCGGAGAATCGCGGTGTGGCCACAACTCCAGACGGGCGGCGAAGTGCGAGGCACGCACGGTCTGGATATGTGTGGCTTTGCGGAAAGCTTGATTCACAGCGGACGACGCCGCGGCCTGGCGATGTCGTTCAATGGCTTTCGTCGGAGTTTTCGACGTCGCGGCCATCCATCGCGGCATGGCTGTCATCGGCACAGCCCGCGAATGCGCAGCGCTCCTCGCCCGAGGAGCCCTCGGGGATGAGTTCCACGTTCAGCACCGTCTGCTTGCCCTCGTCCACGCAGTCCTGGACGGACGTGGAGGCGAAGCCGGGCGCGGAGGCGCTCACGCCGTAACAACCTTCTGGCAGCGGCCCCAGACGGTGGGGTGACTTGTCGTCGAGCCCGGAGGCTTCGATGGGCGTGCCGTCCACGATGGCCTTCGCGTCCATCAGCTTCCGGTTGCCCCGGACATGGAACTTCACGAAGAAGGTGCCGGCGGTGCGCGGCGAGACGTCCGCAATGTCCACGGACTGGCCTCCCTGCACGGTGAGCGGCACTCGCGCGGCCAGTTCCCCGGTGGCCACGACGAAGAGCTCCGCCGGGCCCGCGGGCACGTCCTCCAGCGTGAAGCGGCCTTGCGTGTCCACGCCGCTGCGCACGCCGGGCGCGCCCACCACGGACACCAGCGCGACGGCGGGGTCGAACTCCGTGAGCCGGCCTCGCACGGTGCCCGCGCGGAAGGGCTCGTTGTCCAGGCTTCCGCACGCGCCCAGGAGGCCGAGCGACGACAGCGTCAGGAACAGGCATTGGCGGCGCATCAGAAGCGGTACCCCACGCCGGCGTTTCCGCCGATGAAGCCCACGGCCTGTCCCTGTCCGTCCACCACCACGTACGTCAGCATCCCGTGGCCCTGGGCGGTGAGCTCCAATCGCTCCCCCAGGCGCCACGCCAGTCCGCCCACCACACCGGGGCTGACGGTGAAGTAGCGCTGGCCTCCCGAATAGGCCTCCACGTCGAAAGACCTGCCCAGGTACAGCGCGGCCACACGTGGACCCGCGAACAGCGTCAATCGCTCCCATCGCCACAGGTACGGCACCGCCGCGCCCAGCGTGAGCGTGGTGTAGCCAAAGGGCACCTCGCTGCCGGGCGCCACCTGGAGCTTCTCGCGCCCGCGTCCCAGACCCATGTCCACCATCAGGCCCAGGTTCTGGAGCGGCAGGTCCTCCAGCCGCAGCACCACGCCCACCTGGGGCGCGGCGGGCAACAGCTCGCGCCGGCTCCTGCCGTCCGCGAAGGACATCATCCCGCCCACGAGCGACAACGCGCGGCGCGGGATGGCGTCCGACAGCAGTCGCTCCAGCGGCAGGCGCTCGCCTCGGGCCACGTCCACTTCGCGCCGCACGAGCACGGCGTCGCCCTTGGTGAGCTCCACCGTGCGCCGGCCCGGGCCTACCGCGGCGCCTCCTGGCAGTTCCAGGCGCGGCTCGCCGTCCACCTTGAGCAGGAAGCCGTCCAGGCGTGGGTTGTAGGAGAAGAGCTCCGGCTGGCCCGTGCGGTCGATGCGGCCGGCGAGGATGACCGGATCCGCGCCCACCTCCATGATTTCGGCGGACGGCCGCTGGCGGCCTTCCGTGAAGGCGAAGGTGCGGCGGCGCGAATAGTCGTGCGCCTCCGTGGCGGTGACTGCGCCGTCCGCGTTGCGGTCCGCTGCTCCGCCCAGGCCCTCGATGAGGAAGTACGTGTAGATGTCGTTGCGCAGGCCTTCGTCCTCGCGCGCTGTCTCGCCCCAGTCGCTGGCGGCGAACACCATCGAGGCCCGGGACGACTCCTCCAGGGGGCGCGCGTAGAAGCCGGACTTGATGCCCGCGAGCTCCACCTCCAACTCGTGGGGCAGCAGCGACTTGCCGCTGCCGCTGTGGCAGGTGGCCAGCACCAACAGCCGCCGCCGGCTGGGCAGCTGTTCGAACTCCGCCTTCAGCGCGTCCATGGAGAGCGCCGTCTGCGGGATGGCTCGGTAGGACGCGTCTCGTGTGACGAGGTATCGCGTGAGCTCGCCACGACCGTCGCGCGCGAGCGTGCCGTGCGCGGACAGGTACACCATCACCACGTCGTCGGGCCGGGTGGCTTCACGCCGCAGCTGGCGCAACGCCGCGAGGATGGCGTCGCGGGTCGTCTCCTCCGGGCGCGTGAGGACGCGCACCTGGTCGAAGTGGCCTCGCGCGGGATCCTTCAGCGCCGCCGCCAGGTCGCTGGCGTCCTTGGAAGAGAAGCGCAGGGCGCGCCACTGCGGATCATCGAAGGACGACACGCCCACGAGCAGCGCGAGCCGCCGGGGTGTGTACGCGCGCGACAGGTCCGCGGCGTCGAGCCGTAGCGGCACGAGCCCGCCCTTGTCTCCGGCCGTGGCGGACGGGCCCGCGCAGGCGCAGAGGAGGACGAGCAGCAGGGAGAACAGGCGCCTCACGGGGCCTGAGTCTGACCGGATTGGACCCGCACGTCGAACCTCACCACGGTTCCCGGGCGTGCATCCGGGCTTCCGTCCGCGGCGAGCGCGGCGAGTGCGTCCTGCTCCGTTGCGGGCTCACCGGGAGCGAAGGCCACCAGCGCCAGCGCCAGCCGGCCCTCGTCCGAATCGAGGCTCACGCCCGCGAGGCCGTCAGGCCCCTCCAGGTCGTGCGTTCCCGCCGCCAGGGGGAAGCGGCCAAGCAGCTCCGGCGCCTGCTGCTCCCGCTGCTGGTAGAGCAGCGCGGTGCCGGACTCCGTGGCGTGGTAGCGCAGGAGCAGCACCTCGTCGGTGGTGACGTCCGCGCCGGAGTCCAGCCGGCGCAGGGCTCCGTCGGTGCTCCGCGCGACCACGGCCAGCTCCAGCGAGATGCGGCCCGGGCCCTTCACACCGGTCCACCCGGTGGCACCTTGCGTGGGTCCCTTCACCAGCGGCACCAGCACCACCATCAGCACGGAGGCCGCGATCGCGCCGGCCATCCAGCCCAGGTACCGGCCTGGCGGCGGGGCGAAGCGGCGGGCGCGGGCCGGCGACCGCAGTGGGATGACTTCCGCTTCGGTCTTCCTCTCGGGCGCGAGCGCGAGGAGCAGCGCGTCCGCTTGCCCGTCGAGCGGATCCGCGTGTGTGGCGAGGAACGTCTCACAGACCTCGCAGGGCGAGGCCAGGTGCTCGCGGAACCAAGCGACGGCGGCGGGGTCGCGCCCGGCGAGTTCGGCCATCGCGGTGGCATCCAGGTGTCTCATCGCTTCATTCCCACCGTCCGGCGAGCACCCGCTGGAGGAGCTCGCGCTTGATGCGCCCGCGAAATCGCTCCAGCCGCATGGTGACCGTGCTCTTGCCCACGCCGAGCTGTTCGGCGATCTCCCGCGCGGAGAGCTGACCCTCGATGTAGAAGAGCTGCACGGTCTTCTTCTCCTCGCCTTCGGGCAGCTCCGCGATGAGCCGCCGCACCACCTCGATGTCCCTCTCCACCTGGAGCGTGGGCGGCAGGGCCGGCACCGTCTCCGGTGTCGGGTCCGCCAGTTCGTCCTCCATCCGCTGGAGCAGGTTGCGGCGCTCCAGCCGCGTGCGCGCCCGGTTGCGCGCGATGGTCAACAACCACGGGGTGAAGGCCCCCGCTGACTTCAGCTGGGGCAACCCCCGGAACGCCCGTACGTAGGACTCCTGTAGGACGTCCTCCGCCTCGTCGGGATCCAATGTGCCGAAACCCGCGACCAGCCGGGCCACCAAGGGGCGGGTGCGACGGTATAGCTCGCTGAAGGCGGACGACTCCCCCCTCGTCGCGCGCCGAACCGCGTCCGTGACATCGTCCGTCTCACCCACCTGCTCGGAAGACCTCCTGGAGGACGAATCGGCCACGGGCCCGGATTCTTCCACCCGCTCTCGCGGCTAGAATAGGGCCTTCACCTTCCCGCGGATGGGGTGGCGCATGCGACGGAAATGGGTGCTGGCGCTGGCCGCGGTGGGAGGGCTCCTGGCGGCCTGTGGCCCCGCGGATGCCCCTCCGGCGGAGGACCCTCCGTTCGAGGCGCAGGACCCGGTCGGCGAGGAGCCCGGCGCGGCGGAGCATGAGCTCACGCCGTGCCTGAGCCAGTGCTACGCGACCTGCGTCGGCAACACGCCCGAGGTCGTCGCGTGCCGGCAGGACTGCCGCGACGCGTGCGCCGGCGGCTGAAGGCCGGCCAGGGTCCGTCAGGTCGCGAGCTTCGCCTTCAGCGTGATGTTCACGCCCCCGAGCGCCTTGGAGACAGGGCAGCCCTTCTTGGTCTCCTCGGCGATCTTCTGGAACTGGGCGTCGTTGGCGCCGGGGATGGTGGCCTCGGTGACGAGGTCGATGGTGGTGATGGCGAAGCCGTCGCCCTGTTTGTCCAGGTGCACGTCCGCGTTCGTCTGGATGCGCGTGGGCTTCAGGCCCGCTTTCTCCAGCCCCACCGACAGGGCCATGGAGAAGCACCCGGAGAGCGCCGCGCCGATGAGCTCCTCCGGGTTGCTGCCCTGCTGTCCCTCGAAGCGGGTGCCGACCGAGAAGAGGACCTCCGCGGCGTGACCGGGCTTCATCGAGCCCTTGCCGTCCTTGAACCCGCCGTTCCACTGCGCACTGCCCTTGCTGATACCCATGGCGTTCTGTCTCCCCATGCGCGGCGCGGCACCGTGCCGCGTCCGTTTGAGTTCGCGCGGCGGAAGGGTAGGGCGCGCATTGGCGTGTGGCGGTCCTGTTGGCGGACAGGGGCCGGGTTCTGCCGGGGAGTGGACGCTCGCGAGCGCGAAGGCCTGGGTTCTGGACGGTTGAGGCCGCCGTCAGGGGCTCACGGCGGGCTGCAGGAAGAGCAGGTAGTGGGCCGGCAGGTCGTCGTACTCGGAGACGATGACGTAGCCCGTGGCCTGCGCGGCGGCGACGAGCGGAGGGCGCATGGCCCTCAGGTGCGTCACCGCGATGCGGCCCTGGGGTGTGAGCGCGGGACGCAGCCGGGTGAGGTAGTCCACCCGGTCCCCGAAGAAGTGATCCACCTCCGAGAGGAGGATCAGGTCGTACGCGCCCGCTTCGAGCCCCGGCGCCTCCGGGGCCACCTTCCGCACCTCGATGTTCTTGCGTCCGAGCACCCGCGCACGGAGCCGCTGGATGGCTTCGTCGTTGATGTCGGTGGCGACCACCTGGCCCGTGGGGCCCACCGCCTCCGCGAGCCGCTGCGTGAAGTACCCCAGCCCCGCCCCGACGTCCGCGACCCGCTGTCCCGGAGCGAGCCCCAGGGCGGCCACGAACCGTGCGGGCTGCCGGGAGCGGTCATACGCGGCATCCTCGCCTTCGACGCCGCCCACGCCATGCAGCTCCGTGGGCGGCTCCGGCGCGGCGGCCACCACGGGCGCGGGCGGAGCTTCCGCCTTGCTCTCGGAGCGGCAGGCACCGGCCGTCGTGACCAGGGCGAGACACAGACTCCACAGCGTCAGGAAAGGGAACACCGTCAGCGGACGAAAGAGAGCCATTGCGAGCACCGGGGCAGGAAAGGAACAGCGGGGTCAAAGTCAAATGTGTCGGTTGCGCAGGATATCGCTTTCTGCCGGACTTCGGGGACGCGAGGCATATCTGCCTCCGTCACCTGGAGTCTCCTGCATGCGAAACATGATCCGTGATTTGGTTTTGGCGACCTTCTCCGTGGGCCTCCTCTCCGCCTGTGGCCCGGCAGCGGAGCAGGATGCGTCGCCGTCCGCCGGTGAGGCGGCGCAGGTGGAGCAGGGCATTGGCAAGACGCCCAGCTGTGCCATCGGCGAGTATGTGGCGGATCAGGTCATCTGGTCTTCGACCTGCGCCGCGTGTCGCGAGGTGGGCGGCGACGGCTCCTGGCCGCAGGGCTCCTACGGCCGGAGCGGTACGCTCTACCAGACGTGCTGCGGTGACAACGGCTGCGGCAACTGGCAGAACATCCGGCCGGTCTGCATGGGCTGCTAGGCATTGCCCTTCAGCGCTTCGCGGTCACCTTCCACAGCGTGTTGCTGGCGTCATCCGCGACCAGCAACGCGCCGTCCGGCAGCACCGTGACGCCCACCGGCCGGCCGTGCACCCGGGCCTGGGCCGCGTCGGCGATGAAGCCCGTGAGGAAGTCCTCCGGCGGACCGGAGGGCTTCCCGTCCTTGAACGGCACGAACACGACCTTGTAGCCAGACAGCTCCGCGCGGTTCCACGAGCCGTGCTGCCCGATGAACGCGCCGCCCCGGTACTTCTCCGGGAACGCCTGGGCCTCGTAGAACGCCAGGCCCAGCGACGCGGTGTGGGAGCCCAGTTGCACGTCCGGCACCAGCGTCTTCGCCACCAGGTCCGGCCGCTGTCCCGCCATGCGTGGATCCTCGTTCGCTCCGAAGTACGCGTAGGGCCAGCCGTAGAACCCGCCGTCCTCCACGTGCGTGAGGTAGTCCGGCACCAGGTCCTCGCCCAGGTCGTCGCGCTCGTTCACCGCCGTCCACAGCGTGCGCGTGCCCGGGGCCCAGCCCATGCCCACGGGGTTGCGCAGGCCGCTCGCGTAGATGCGCTCGCCGGTGCCGTCCGGGTTGATCTCCAGGATGTTGGCGCGGCGCTCCTCCTCCTTCAGGCCGTGCTCGGCCACGTTGCTCGCGGAGCCCACGGACACGTAGAGCTTCGAACCGTCCGCGTTGGCCAGCAGGTTGCGCGTCCAGTGGTTGTTGTAGCCGCCCGCCGGCAGCTCCAGGAGCTTCTCACCGGGGGCCTTCAGCGACGTCTCCCCGGCCGTGTATGGGTAGCGCCAGACGGCGTCCGTGCCGGCCACGTAGAAGCGGTCGCCCAGCAGCAGCATTCCCAGCGGCTGCTTCACGCCTTCCAGGAACACCTCGCGGACCTCGGGCGTGCCGTCGTGGTCCGCGTCGCGCAGCAGCGTGATGCGGTTGGCGCTGTGGCCCAGGTTCTGCGAGCGCACCTTGCCGGACTCGATGGACTCCTCTTTGTCCTGCTCGCTCTTGAACTCGGAGCTGGCCTCGGCCACCAGCACGTCGCCGTTGGGCAGCACGTAGGTCCAGCGCGGGTTGCGCAGGCCGTCCGCGTAGCGCATCACCTCGAAGCCTTCCGGGGCCGTGGGGCGCTTGTCTTCCGGCCAGCCGACGACCGTGCTGTACCGCTCCACCTTGAAGCTGGGGTCGGGCGCGGGCAGCGCGGGCGCCTTCGTGGAGGTGTCGGGAGTGGAGCGGTGCGCGCAGTTCGTCAGGAACAGCGCGGCGCCCACGCAGAAGGGGGCTCGGAGGAAGACGGTCATGCCCTTCCTCTAGGGGGTGTCCCTAATTATCTGAAGAAAGGTGCTGGAGGCCGAGCGGCCGCCAGCCCCGTGGGCAGGGTTGAGCTTGCAGGGAAAGGAAGAGCTGAGCACCCCTGGTGAGTGCACCGACATGAGCTGACGGACGAGCAGTGGAAGCAGCTTGAGCCACTCATCCCTGCCCGACGAGGGCCGCGCACCAAGAAAGGTGACCGGCAGTTCGTCAATGCAGTGCTCTGGCGGGTGAAGACGGGCGCACCCTGGCGTGACTTGCCAGAGCGTTACGGGCCCTGGAAGACGGTCTACAACCGCTTCGGGCGCTGGGCGACCCGAGGAGTATGGGAGGGGCTCTTCAAGTCGCTGCAGTTGCAAGTGGATGATGTCGGCTCGCTGCTGGACGCCACCATCATCCGGGCGCATCAGGACGCCTCAGGCGCAAAAGGGGGGGCCGATGCAATGCTCTGGGCCGTTCTCGAGGAGGCTTTTCTTCCAAGGTCCACGCCCTGTGCACCACCCAGGGCCAACCGCTCGAAGTGACGCTGACGCCTGGGCAGCGCGGCGACGTCACTGAAGCCGAGCACCTCATTCAGTATGCGCACGGCAAGGCGCTCATCGCCGACGCCGGCTATGACGCCGACCACCTCGTGCAGGCCGTCCGGGAGCGCGGAATGAGGCCCGTCATCGCGATGAATCCAACGCGCAAGCACCACCGGCGCCGCAACAGTCGCGCCCTCTACCGGCTGCGCATCCAGGTGGAGTGCATGTTCCACCGCCTCAAGCGCTTCCGCGCCGTGGCCACCCGCTACGAGAAGACCGCCACCAACTACCTGGCGGTCCTCCACCTGGCCTGCATGATGCTTTGGCTTAATTAGGGACACCCCCTAGGGGCCTCCTCGCTGTCCGGCGATGACGGACGGATCCGCCCCTCGCACGGGTGTTGAGTTGTGGGAAGGGCAGGACGCCCGCGGCTCAAGAAGTGAACACGTTCCGCACGTAGCCATCCACCTTCTGCTTGAAGAACCCGTAGCCCTTCGGCGCGTCCTCCGTGGGAATCTCCCCGGTCTCCGCCAGGCTCTTGAAGCTGCGCAACACCTTCCTCACCTGCATGGCGGGGACGCCACGCATCCGCTTCGCCAGCGCCTCGCCCAGCGCTCCGCCCGGGGGCGAGAAGGCCTGGTGCAATGTCACTTCCGTGCCCCCGTTCGGAGCGGGCTGGAAGCGCACCCACCCTCGCGTCTTCACGGGGCTGTCCTCCGTGGACTCCCAGCTGTGGAACTCCGGCGCGCGTTCCTCCACGAGGCGCGAGTCCCAGCTCACCTCGCGCCCCAGCGGCCCGTGGATCCGGAAGTGCCGGCCGTCACCGGCCGTGGGCGTGACCTCCGCGAAGTGCTCCATCAGGCGGCTCAGCGTGGAGGGTTCACGCCACAGGCGGTAGAGCTCCTCCACCGGACGTCCCACCGTGAGCGTGTGCTCCACTTCGATGAGCTGTCCATGCCTCGCTTCCTTGCCTGTCAATGCGCGGCGGGCCTTCCGAGCGACCGAGGCGAGAGCACGCCGCTGGGATTGCAGGCCCCCATAGAGCACGGCGCCGCCGGCCAGGGCCACCACCGTGCCCCCGAGCGAGCGGCGTTTCATCCCCACGGACATCATCGTCCCCGCGACCACCACCGCGGCGGTCAGCTTCCATTGGCCCGAGCGGAGTTCCTCGGTGGCCTGGGAGCGGACTTCCCGCAGGGCTGTCGTTCGTGAGCTCGTCATGGTTCCTCCAGGCCTGACGCGCAGGAGGGTGATGCACGGGCGTCAGGCACTTCCCGCGAAGTTTTGGGGTGGGATGCGCCAGGACAACCGTGCCTGGAACCGGGGCGGGGGAACCAGCGCTCCGGCGGTCCTCAGTGAAGGGGTGAAGCGGCCGGCGTGTGGATGTGCTCGGGGCGGACGCCCAGGCCTATCAGGCGCGCGGGGATGCGGCGCAGCGCGGGGATGCGCTTCACCAGCTGGAGGCTCAGGGGCAGCCGACCGTTGCTGAAGGCGCGCTTCCGGAGCGCCGGGTCCACCACGCGGTTCTGGATGAGCACCTGCGCCCGCTGGGTGAGACGGGTGGGGAACTCGCGGCGCTGCTGGACGCGGCGCAGGTCCTCGGTCGTGACACGGCGGGCGAGCAGGGGGCCCGCGAGCAGGTTGGCGGTGGCCACGGCATCCTGCACCGCCAGGTTGATGCCCACGCCGCCCACGGGCGACATCGCGTGCGCCGCGTCGCCAATGCACAGCAGGCCGGGCTGATACCAGGTGCGCAGCCGATCCACTCGCACGGTCAGCAGCTTCACGTCGTCCCAGCTTCGGATTTCACCAGCTCGGTCGGCGAGGAACGGCGCCTGTTTCACGAGTTCGGCCCGGAAGGCCTCCAGGCCGCGCGCCTGGACGGACGCGATGCCGCCCTTGGGGATGACCCGGCCGCACTGCCACTGGTCGCCCCGGTTGATGAGCAGGAAGAGCGCTCCGCGCTCGAAGTGGCCCAGGGGTGGGCTGGGATCGTCAGGTCTGCGCGACACGCGGAACCAGAGCACGTCCATGGGGGCGCCCAGGTTCTGGACCTCCAGGCCGGACTGCTGACGCAGCGTGGACTTCCGGCCGTCCGCCGCCACCACCAGCGACGCGCGCACCTCCAGCGGGCCTTCCGGCGTCCGTGCGCGGACTCCGACGACCTGGCCATGGTCGCGCACGAGGTCCGTTGCCTCCGTGCGGCGGAGGAGCTGGAAGGTCGGGTACATGGCGGCTTTGCGCGCGATGAAGTCGAGCAGGTCCCACTGCGGCATGAAGGCCAGATAGCGCGCGTGCGTGGGGAGGTGGCGGAAGTCACCCACGGTGACCTCGTGTTCGCCGACCTGGAAGCGCAGGTCCAACATCTTCGAGTGGGGGAGGGCGAGCAGCTCGTCCAGCCAGCCCAACTCGTGCATCAGCTCCAGCGTGGACGGGTGGAGCGTGTCGCCCCGGAAGTCGCGGAGGAAGTCCGCATGCTTCTCCAGCACCGTTACCTCCACTCCGGCCCGGGCCAGCAGCAGCCCCAGCATCATTCCCGCCGGCCCTCCGCCCGCGATGCAGCACTGTGTGGTGATCGCCGGGTCGGCCATGGTGGTGCCTCCTCGAGGAAGGGTTCATCCCGCCATGGGGCGTGGCACCTGGAGTGGCGGCCGATGCGGCGTGCAGCGTCCCACACTCATCACGCAGTTCACGGCACCCCGCGCCCGCCGATTTCGGGGAAGCGCTCGTAGGCCCGCTTGAGCGCTGCCAGATGGGCGGGGTCGTCCAGGTCGAGGGGCGCTTCGGTGAGCTGCACGATCCACCCGCCCGTCGCCGTGCGCCGCGACCGTGAGAGTAAGTCGGTGTCGCGAGCAGGATCCGGGAACCCGATGGCTCGTGCGGAAGCGGCCGACCAGTAGTTCAGCCACCCGAGGTAATAGGGAATCTCGGGCGAGCGGATGTGCTCGAAGAGCTTCAGGGCGGGCAACCCCCGGCGTGGGGACGGTGGTCCTTCCAGCGTGGGGGCGGTCTGATACGCGATGTCCACCGCAGCTCCGTCTGGCGTTGCTTGTCCCCAGAATGCGTTTGCACTCTCCGCCAAGGCTTCAAGCACATTCGCCGCTGCCGAGAGGACGGCCGCGTCCAGGGGCAGCTTCGCATGGAGCTGGAATTGCGGCTCGCCGCGAGGGCTTGCAGACACGGAACGGTTATGCCCGGAAATCATCACGGGATAACGCTCGTCACCGTTACAGATAAAAGGGAACTCGCCACGCGCTGCCTCCTGGGTCAACCACGCATCGCGCTGTGGCACGACAGCAAGCTGTCGCTTCTCCGTCACTCTCCAGTCCAGGCGCAATCCGGGCAACGCGCGTTCCAGTCCGTGGACAGTCGCGAGCGTGCGGTTGTCGCCCCCCACAAGCGCAGGCGCGTAGATATTGAGAAGGAGGGGGCCTTGAGCGGTCATCTTTTACACCCCGTGACAACGACCTTGAAGGTGGAGTCTTGCCTGAGCAGTGCGAGCTTGTGCGCTTCAGTGCTCACGCCAACGAAGAACTCATATCCACAGGCCCGTGCGATGTCGCGCTCCTTGGTCAATTGTTTGATTTCGTCTTCGATTTCGCGGTCCTGAATGAAGATGTTGTATGAATCAAACTGGTGGGTCTTGATTTCCCAGAGCACCCACGCGCCGACTTGTAGCGCATCGAAGCGCACCCCGCCCACGCTCACGTCCATTCCGGGATAACGGTTCGGTGGGAACCTGTCGGCGCACTCGTTGTGTGGCCCATCCTTGGATGCGCGCGGCACTGGAACCGGCTCGCAGCTGGCGCGCCGCGTCCGGTCCACGGGCACAGGTGGCACCGGGGGCTGTCTGCCTTGGCCAGCTGGCTCCGGTTCCAACTTGGGCTCCGGCTTCGCTACAGCATCTCGGGACGCGACCCTCGTTCCTCGTGAGGCCCCTGCTTCCTCGGGATAGAGGTGGCGTAGCTCATACGCATCAAACTCCTCCTTGATGGCGACGCCGACCACCACCACGCCCAGGACGATCACGGCTCCCACGGCAATCTCAGGAGCCGCCAGCACACAGACCCCGAGTCCCAGGGTCGCGGCGTCAGCGGAGGCGACCGTGCATCTTCCCGTGGTGTCGTGGAACTCGACCCGGCCCTGGTCGAGCGCCGGATAGCACCGCTCCACCAGCACGGGCCAAGGCTGGGACGCTTCGCGAACGACGCACCGCCCACCGTCCCTCCAGGGCAGCGCCGCCGCTCGCTGGAGGTTGGCACTCCGTCGGCCGCGGGCCGCGGGCTCCTTCGTGATGGGCTCCGTCGCGGCACAGCCCGAAATGAACAGCAGAATTGCGATGCACGCGCGCAAACGCATGGCCACGGTCAACGCCCCACGAAGTCCAGCAGCACAGCGTAGTGCGTGGCGGCCGCGGCGACGACCATGACGTGGAACACTTCGTGGTAGCCGAAGACGTGGGGGATGGGATCCGGCCAACGGCGCGCGTACACCACCGCGCCCACGGCGTAGAGCATGGCCCCGAAGAAGAGCCATCCCACGCGGCCCTGGCCCATCACCCCGGGCAGGTTCCAGAACACCGGGGCCGCCACGCAGCCCAGCGCCACGTAGAGCCCCGAGCGCAGGCCTCGCGACGCGGAGATTCCCGCGAGCGTCAGCGTGGCTCCCGTCAGCGCCGCGCCCCACATCACCCAGAGCAGCCGCTGGCTCAGGCCCCCCATGGGGTCCAACGTCGCCAGCGGCGTGAAGCTCCCCGCGATGAGGATGAAGATGGCCGCGTGGTCGAACCGGCGGATCCGCTGGTACGTCGCCGCGCTCCAGGTGGGCCAGTGGTAGCCCCCACTCACTCCGAACATCAGCACCATGCTGCCGCCAAACACCAGGTTCGCCGCGTACTGCACGCCGTGCACCGGCAGCTGCGTCATCCTCACGCAGCCCACCAGCGCCGCCACGAACGCGATGACGTGGGACAGGCCGCGCAACCGGGGCTTCAGGCTCTCTTCCATGGCGGTGCTCGTACTTCCCGCACGTCATGGCTTCGTCAGCGCCCGCGCGCCTTTTCGCCCAGGGCGTCGCGTTCTCCACGCATCGCCCCGGACGAGTGTCGCCAGGACGTCAGCGCGCGGCCCTGGACGGAGCCCGGCACGCGGCGTGGCCCAGGATGACGTCCCCGTCGACGGTGCTCGTCGGCGTGGGCGTCCAGCCGGCGCGCAGCCTCGCGTCCAGCAACTCATCGGCGGTAGGGCAGCGGTCCCACACGGAGACCGAGGTCACTCCGCCCAGTCAGGTGGTGTCGAAGACGAGGTAGCGCTCCTCTTCCCAGGGCAGCACCACGTCGTGGGTGAACTCGTCCTGGACCACCACCGCCGCCACGTCGCGCGGCGGGTGGCTCGCGAAGCCCCAGCGGACCACGTCCTGGAGCAGCGTGAGCGGCGCGAGCTGCCGCTCCAGGGCGGCGCGCCGCTCGGGGGACAGCCCGGAGTGGTCGGTCAGGGGCACCATGGCCCGGAGTGTAGCCGGGCCGGGCCCGGGCTTCACGCCGCCGCGGGCTTTTGCTGGTCGTCCAACGTGCCGGAGCGGAGCGCCTTGCTCGCGGCCCCCGACATGACCTCCGCCAGCGTCTGCACGGAGTGTGTGACGGTGCGCGTCTCCTCCACGGCCTGGAGCGTGCGCTGCATCTGGCCGGACAGCTCCTGGATGGCCTGGGCAATCTGATGCGTGCCCGAGTCTTGCTGCGCCACGGCCTGGGTGATCTGCCTCACGCTGCCGGTGGTGTCGCCGATGATGCTCGTCAGCTTCTGCAGCTGCGCGCCGGAGCCCCGGACCGCGTCCAGGCTCACCTGCACGCGCGCCTCGCCCTGTTCGCTCATCTGCGCGGCCTCGCGCATGCTCATGCTCACGCCGTCGAGCACGTCGCGGATGCGCTCGGTGGCGCGGATGGACTGGTCCGCCAGCCTGCGCATCTCCTTGGCCACCACGCCAAAGCCCTTGCCGCTGTCGCCGTTGCGCACCGCCTCGATGGCCGCGTTGATGGCCAGCATGTTGGACTGGTCCGCCAGCGTCTTCACGTCGTCGACGATGCTGGACACCTCGCGGGTGCGCTCGTCGAGCGCGAGGATGCGCGAGGCCATCCCCGACACCTCCGTGCGGATGGCGGCCAGGTCCGTCAGCGTGCGCTCCAGGGCGGCGCCACCCTCGCGCCCCACCGCCTCCGCGCTCTCCGCGGACGCCGCGAGCACCCGCGCCTTGTCCGCCGTCAGGTGCGAGCCCTGGCGGATCTCCTCCACCGTCTGCTCCAGCTCGCGCAGCGCGGCGGCCTGGCGGCTGATGCCCACGGTCTGCTCCTCGCTGGAGGTGTGCAGCTGCTGTACGACGGCGGCGAGCTCGTCCGCGCCGCGGCCCATGCCCTCGGCCAGCAGGCGCACGTCCTTGCGGCGCGCGTCCAACTGGTGCGTGTACTCCGCCAGCGAGCGCACCACCTCCGCGGAGCGCCGCGCCACGATGGCCACGAGCGACAGCGTCAGCGCGAAGAAGCCCCAGTGCACCTGGCTGTCGGTGGCCTCCATCAGGCCCAGCATCGGCAGGGTGCTGAGCAGGAGCACGAAGGTGAGGACCCCCAGGCCCGCGACGAAGATGCGCGCGTCCTTGTTCCCCTTGAGGGCCTCGACCACCGCGACCCCCACGCACACCAGCAGTCCGGGCAGCGAGTAGAGGATGAAGGCGGACAGCAGCCGCCACGCGGAGCCCAGGTCCATCACCACGATGATCGCCTGGAGGATGGCCGGCACGGTGACGACCGCCGCGCCCCGGCGGAACCAGCGCAGCTTGTCCGTGCCCACCGTATCGGAGATGAACCACGCCAGGGCGGGCAGGATGGCGTACGAGCCCAGCAGCGTGAGGACGCTGCCGGTGGCCGCCTTGCCCCAGAGCGCCGGGAACAGGCCGCTGGAGCCCAGCAGCAGCGCGCCCGAGCCCGCGGAGAACACGGTCAGCGCGGCGAGCATCCGCCCCTGGCGGCGCAGGAGGGCGGCGAACAGCGACACCGCGCCAATGCCCACCAGCAGCGTCCCCATGACGAAGGGCGCCAGTCCCAGGCGCGTCACCTCCGCGAGCAGCTCCTGGCGCGAGCCCACCTTCGCGTCGCGCGTGACTCCGATGGCGGGCCCATGCGCCTGGATGCGCAGGAGCACGCGATGGCCCATGGACGCGGGCGGCACGGGCACCAGGTGCCAGACCATGTTCTCCATGATCTCCTGGCCGTTGGGGGCCAGCGTCCCGCTGGTGTGGACGCGCTGGCCGTCGGCGTAGACCTCGAAGGCGTTGGCCACGTTGCCCAGGAAGAGGGCGGGCTCCAGCCACGGGCCCTGGGGCACGGGGATGCTCAGCCAGAGGAAGGTGTTCGTCCCGCGGCCCGGCGGCTCCTGGAGCGCGGTCATGGCCTGCCAGCCCGCCGCGTCCTCCGGCTCCGTCGCCCACGTGGGGACGCCGTCAGGCCCCAGCGGCGAGTCTCCCCATCGATAGCGCCACCCGTCGAGCGCGGGCTGGGCGGCCGTTGTCCCAGCGGCCTCCGCCCGGGCGGCGGGCGCGAACGCGAGGAGCATCAGCAGCACGGCCCCCACGCCCGCGAGCCGCGAGAAGAGGGCCTTCCGGGAGCCGCGGAAGGGAGTGAGCCGGAGCTGTAAGTCGAGAGCGAAGACACGGGAGCGACGCATTCGAGACACATGCTCCAGCGCGAGGGGGTCAAAAGTAAAATGGGTCCCTCATGCCTCCCCGCCGTGCCTCCGGCCGCTGCGTTTCACTCGCTGTTCACAAAACAGACGGAGCGGACCGGATAGAATCGTAAAACATGAAATTGTTCTCAGGATCGGCGTGACCCCCGGTCCTGTCTCGGAACCCTACCCCGGGGGTCCGCTGCTCCTCTGGGGAGCCCTGGCTTCCGGGCGTGGAGGGCCCGCGTGTCCCGAAGGGGGACGGGCTTGCGAGGGCCCGGCATGGCGCCGCCTGCGACGGTGCGAGGACGGACTCCTGGTCCGCCTGTACCCAGGTCCCATGCGTGGCTTCAGCACAGGGAAGCGTGATGCTCGCGGGGCGTGAACCACCTGGCCGCGGCTCGGGTGAGCTCCTCGGGACTTGGGGTCGTATCGCTCGCCCAGGCCACGAACCCATCCGGACGTACGAGCGCCGCGCTCAGTCCCAGGCGATTCCTGGCGTCGCTGGCCACGTACCGGACCTGGTCGCCCCAGAGGCCATCCAGTGCTTGCAGCGACGCGTGCCGGCCGAAGTCCAACAGCAAGCCGGTTCCATCCCGGAGCCGTGTGCCGAGCCGCTCTCCGTCCTCCCACTCGAAGTCCGGGCAGCTGCGGCCCACCAACGGGTGTTCCCCGCCGAGGTCGTAGCGGAGGGACACGCCCCAGAGGCGTTCAGCGAAGTAGGTCGCGCCGTCGCGCGTGTCGAGCACGTCGCGGAGGATGGCTTCGAGCGCGCGGGAGTGGGGGCTGGGGCGCATCAGCGCGACCTGGGCCCGCGTCCAATCGAGGATGCGCGCCCCCACGGGATGGCGCTCCTGGGTGTAGCTGTCGAGCAGGCCATCGGGGGCGTCGCCGCGGAGGGTCGCCGCGAGCTTCCATCCGAGGTTCATGGCGTCCCCGAGTCCGAGGTTCAGGCCCTGCCCGCCCAGGGGTGAATGAATGTGCGCGGAGTCACCCGCCAGCAGCACCCGTCCCTTGCGGTAGGTCGTGGCCTGCTGTGAGCGGTCGGTCCAGGTCGAGGCGAGGTGCAACGCCTGGAGGGTCACGTCCGTGCAGGACACGCGCCGCAAGACGGCTTGCACGTGCTCGAGGGTGAGCGCTTGGGTGCGATGGGCCGCGCCGCCGTCGAAGTCGGTCATCGCGATCACCCCGGGCTGCCACTGGGTGTACATCCCGGTCGGCGTGTAATGACGGCCCAGGCGGAGCTTCTCCGGATCGGCGACTTCGGCCTGGACCGAATAGCCCGTGAGCTCAGGCCCGGTCCCCACGAACTCGAAGCCCCCTTGCTTGCGGACGGTGCTGCGGCCGCCATCGCACCCCACCAGCCAACGCGCGCGAAAGCGTTGCCCACCGGCATGGACCATCACTTCCTCGTCCGAAGCCTCGAAGCCTTCGACACCCTGGCCGCGCCGGAGCTCCACGCCCAGGGCGTGTGCGTGAGCGGAGAGGACGCGCTCGAGATGCTCCGTTTCGCTTCCCAGTTGCATATCGGCCGGGCCGGGGAGCCGGTACGTCCAGCGCGTCGAATCGACGTTGCTGTATTCGAACGGGATGCCCGCGAAGTGGCCGGCTGGCCCGCGGAGCTGTGAGTTGGATGCCATGGAGCCGGGGCTCGGTTGGCCACGGGCACCCGCGCCGGCACGAGGGTTCGACGCGATGGCTTCCAGCAGTCCGCGCCGGTGGAACGCTTCGATGCTGGGGCCCCAGAGTCCTCGCCTTCCAAACGGGAGCCGCTTCAGGGGGGAGTGCGGATCCTCCGCTTGTTCAAGCACCAGCACGGTGCGCTTCGCGAGCCGCAGCTCACAGGCCAGGAACAGGCCGACCGGGCCGGCCCCCGCGATGATCACGTCGTAGACCAAGGTGTCTTCCTGGCTCGGGTGTTGAGTCTTCATCCACGCTAACGCAGCCATTCCGGCACGGTCGCGCCAGGGGCGCGGTGCCTGCCTGGTCCTCCCGGGAAGGTGGGGCGAATTGCCCCAGCTGGGGCTTTTCGGGCGGAGGACTGCCCCCGCGTCTTCTCTTCATGATGCATGGCACGCCGGATGCTGCGTCCTCCTGGCATGTCGAAGGTCCAGAGAGTCCTCACCACCGCACTGCCATTGCTGCTGCTGTGCGTGGCGGCGTACGTGCTGCACCGCGAGCTGTCGCACTACCGCCGCGAGGACGTGAGCGCGGGGCTCGCGGCCGTGACGGCGAGTCGCATCCTCCTGGCCCTGGCCGTGACGGTCGTGAACTACGCGGCGCTCACGCTGTACGACGTGCTGGCGTTGGGGCACGCGGGGCACCGGATTCCCTATTCGCGCGTGGGGTTCACATCCTTCGTGGGCTACGCCTTCGGGCACAACCTGGGCGCGTCGTTCCTGAGCGGCGGCTCGGTGCGCTACCGGCTGTACTCCGCGTGGGGGCTCACCGCGCTGGACGTCGCGCGGGTGTCCGCGTTCAACGCGCTCACGTTCTGGCTGGGCCTGGCCGCCGTCACCGGCGCGTCGTTGCTCCTGGAGGGCGGGGGAGGGGTGCTGTCCCTGTCCACGCCCGTGGCGCACGGAGTGGGGGCCGCGCTGGGTTTGCTGCTCGTGAGCTATTTCGTGGCGTGCGCCACCGTGCGCAAGCCGCTGCGTATTCGCGGCCTGGAGTGGACGTTGCCCACGCCCGCGCGGGCACTGGCCCAACTGGTGGTGTCGTGCGGGGACTGGGCGCTGGCGGCGGCGGTGTTGTGGGTGCTGCTGCCTCCGGACAGCGTGTCGCTGCCGTCGCTCACGGCGCTGTTCGCGCTGGCTCAGTTGGCGGGCATCGCCAGCCAGGTGCCCGCGGGCCTGGGTGTCTTCGAGACGGTGATGCTCTCCGCGCTCACGCCCCGCGTGCCCGCGCCGCAGGTCGTGGGCGTGCTGCTCGTGTACCGGCTCGTCTACTACCTGCTGCCCTTCACGGTGGCGGCGCTGCTGCTCGCGGGGCATGAGTTGCTCCAGCGTCGTCACCACCTCACGCGGCTGGCGAAGGTGGTGCACAGCTCGTTCGCGCCGGTGGTGCCGTGGGCCGCGTCGGCGGTGGCGTTCGTGGCGGGCACGGTGCTGCTCTTCTCCGGCGCGACGCCGCCCGTCGCCGAGCGGCTGGCGCTGCTCCGCCGGCTGGTGCCGCTGCCGCTCCTGGAGGTGTCGCATCTGCTGGGCAGCCTGGTGGGCGTGTCGCTGCTCCTGCTCGCTCGCGGGCTCCAGCGGCGCCTGGACGCGGCCTATGTGCTGACGCAGGTGCTGCTGGTGGCGGGCGCGGTGTTCTCCGTGGTGAAGGGCGTGGACTACGAGGAGGCCACGCTGCTGCTCGTCCTGGCCGCGGCGCTGGCGCCGTTCCATCAGCAGTTCTACCGGCACACGTCTCTGTTCGCGGAGGCCTTCAGCCCCGGGTGGCTCCTGGCCACGGTGGCGGTGGTGGGCGCGTCGGTATGGTTGGGGTTCTTCTCCTACCGGCACGTCGAGTACCGCAACGACCTCTGGTGGCACTTCGCCTTCTCAGGCAACGCGCCGCGCTTCCTGCGCGCCAGCGTGGGCGTGCTGGGGGCGACCATCGTGGCGGGGCTGGCCGCGCTCCTGCGGCCGGCGTCGCCGCGCACGCATCCGCCGACGGTGGAGGAGCTGCAACGGGTGCGCCCCCTGGTGGCGAGCGCCCCGGAGTCCATGGCCTCGCTGGCGCTGGTGGGGGACAAGTCCCTGCTGCTCAACGACGCGGGCACCGCGTTCCTCATGTACGGCGTGTCAGGGCGCGCGTGGGTGTCCATGGGCGATCCGGTGGGGCCTCCGGACGCGGCGACGGAGCTGGCGTGGCGCTTCCTGGAACTGGCGGACCGGCACCACGGCTGGGCGTGCTTCTACCAGGTGGGGCCGGGCGCGCTGCCGCGCTACCTGGACCTGGGGCTCACGCTGCTCAAACTGGGCGAGGAGGCCACCGTGCCGCTCCAGGACTTCAGCCTGGAAGGGCCGGAGCGCCGGGGCCTGCGCCACGGCATGCACCGCATGGAGCGCGAGGGCTGGACCTTCGAGGTGCAACCGCGCGAGGCCGTGCCTGAGCTGCTGCCCCAGCTGCGAGCCATCTCCGACGCGTGGCTCGCGGAGAAGCACACGCGTGAGAAGGGCTTCAGCCTGGGCTGTTTCTCACCGCGCTACCTGGAGCAGGGGCCGGTGGCGCTGGTGCGCCGGAGCGGCGTGCTCATGGGCTTCGCCAACGTGTGGGCTCCGGACACGAAGGAGGAGCTGAGCGTGGACCTCATGCGCTACCAGCCGGGCAGTCCCCATGGGGCCATGGACTTCCTCTTCACGTCGCTGATGCTGTGGGGCCGGGGGCAGGGCTTCCTGCGCTTCAACCTGGGCATGGCGCCCTTCAGCGGCTTCGAGGCACGCGCGCTCGCGCCCATGTGGAACCGGCTGGGCGCGCTCCTGTTCCGGCACGGCGAGCACTTCTACAACTTCCAGGGGCTGCGCCAGTACAAGGAGAAGTTCCGTCCGGACTGGGCGCCGCGCTACCTGGCTTCGCCGGGCGGGCTCGCGCTGCCGGGCGTGCTCGCGGGCGTGGCGTCGCTGGTGTCGCGCGGGCTGGGCGGCGTGGTGGCGAGATGAGGAAGCGCGCGAAGTGGTTCCTGGTGGGGGCCGTGCTCGTGCTGGCGCTGGCGCTCATCCCGTGGTCGCGCACGTGCGCGGCGCCCTCCGTCGCTCCGGCCCCGGTGGCGGTCCCCGCGCCCCAGCCTCCCGTCGCGCCGCGCGTGGAGACGCGGCACATCGGGGGCCGCTTTGGCCATGTCACGGTGGTGACGCCCCCGGGGAGGCCCGGGACGGTGGTGCTCCTGCTGGCGGATGGGCCCGCGGAAAAGGGCAGGGCGCTGGAGCTGTCCACGGCGCTGGCCTCGCACGGCGCGCTGGTGCTCGGGGTGGACGCCGGGGCCTACCTGCGCGCTTTGGAGAAGGGCACCCGGTGCGCGTATCCGGCGGGCGACCTGGAGGTCCTGAGCCAGGGCTACCAGCGGCACGCGGAGCTGCCCGAGTACCTGCACCCCGTCCTCGTGGGGGACGGCACGGGCGCGGCGCTGGCCTACGCGGCGCTGGCCCAGGCTCCTCCGGGCACGTTCCGGGGCGCGGTGAGCGTGGACTTCACGCCGGAGGTGACGACCTCCGTGGCCTTCTGTCCGGGCGCGGAGCTCGTGCGCTCACGCGCGGACAAAGACAGGCGCGAGCGGCTGGCCCCGGCGCGTGCGCTGTATCAACCGTGGGTGCTGCTCGGCGCGGAGCATGATCCGGTCCATCCGGTGAAGGCCGCGCACGACTTCACCCGCTCGCTGACGACGGCCCGCGTGCTGACGGTGCCGGGGCCGGGATTGGCCCGCATGCCGGTGGACGCATGGCAGGGGGCGCTGCTGGCCGCGCATGATGCCGCCGCCGCGCCGCTCCCATCGGAAGCGCTGACGCCGGTCTCCACGCCAGCGGCGCCTCCAGACGCGGGCACCCAGGGGCTCTCCGGGGATACATCGGTGGAGGGCCTGCCGCTGGTGGAGGTCCCCGCGACGTCGGATGTCCCGGGCGACACGCTGGCACTCTTCGTTACCGGCGATGGCGGCTGGGCCAGCCTGGACCAGACGGTCTCCGAGTCGCTCGCCGCGCAGGGCATCCCCGTCGTGGGCTTCAACTCGCTGCGCTACTTCTGGAAGCGCCGCACGCCGGAGCAGACCTCCGCGGACGTGGCCCGAGCGCTGCGCCACTACCTGTCCGCGTGGGGCAAGCAGCGCGTGGTGTTGCTGGGCTACTCGCGCGGCGCGGACGTGGTGCCGGCCATCACCGCGCGCCTGCCGGAGGATTTGCGCGAGCGCGTGCGGATGGCCGTGCTGCTCGCGCCCGGCAAGGAGGCGGAGTTCGAGGTGCACGTCACGGACATCTTCGGCGGCAAGGGCCGGCCCACGGCCGCGGTGCTCCCGGACGTGCAGGCCCTGAAGGGGACGCCCGTGCTCTGCGTCTACGGTGATGAGGAGCTGTCCGACAGCCTCTGCCCCATGCTGTCCGGCGTGCCCGGCGCGCGCGCGGTACTGCTCAAGGGTGGACATCACTTCGACGGGGACTACGCAGCCATCACCCGGGCCGTCCTGCGGGAACTCGGTATGGCATTGCCCTGATGCTCCGGAGTCTGGGGGCTCGTCGGCTGGCGGACGGGTGATTGCCTTTGAGGCCCAATGCATTGACTCGCATGGGCGAAACCTCTACTTCGCACCGGCCCGGCCCTGGCGCCGGGTCTCGTGGGGGGTTCCAAAAATGGTCCAGCAGTCGGCTCCCGTCGTCAGCACGGTCGAAGGACAGCTCCAAGGCGTCGTCGAGGAAGGGGTGTATGCCTTCAAGGGAATTCCCTACGCCCAGCCTCCCGTGGGCGCGCTGCGGTGGCGTCCTCCCGCCCCGGTCGTGCCCTGGAAGAACATCCGGCAGGCGTCCACGTTCGGCAAGTCCTCGCTCCAGTCTCGCGAAGGCTGCATCGCGGGCGGCGGCGGTGACCCGTATCCGATGGGTGAGGATTGTCTTTATCTCAATGTCTGGACGCCTCGCGTGGACCCCCAGGCGAAGCTGCCCGTCATCGTGTGGATCCACGGCGGCGCGTATGTGCTTGGCGCGAGCGGCCTGCCCCCGTACGACGGCGTGCCCATGGCGTCCCGTGACGCCATCCTCGTCACGATCAACTACCGCCTGGGCCACCTGGGCTTCCTGGCCCATCCGGCGCTCCAGAAGGAGCCGGGCGGCGGCGCGGCCAACTTCGGCCTGTTGGATCAGGTCGCCGCGCTCCAGTGGGTGAACCGCAACATCGCGAAGTTCGGCGGGGACGCGGGCAACGTCACCCTCATGGGCCAATCCGCGGGCGCCAAGAGCGTGCTGGCCCTCTTCTGCATGGATGCCGCGAAGCCCCTGTTCCACCGGGGTGTGGCGATGAGCGTGTACGGCCTGGACGAGATGCCGTTGGCGCAGGCGCAGCTCAAGGGCGAGGCGTTGATCCGCGGCATGGGCGTGGCGGACGGGGCCGCGACGCCGGAGCGCATGCGCCAGCTGCCCGCGGAGTCCTTCTGGCAGCAGCCGCCAGAGCACTCGCTGGCGCCGGTGGCCGTGTGCGGCGACACGGTGCTGCCCCAGTCCATCCTGTCCACCTTCAAGGCGCAGCAGCAGGCGCGCGTGCCGCTCATCCTGGGCAGCACCAGCGATGACGTGAGCGTGATGGAGGCCATGGGCCGCGACCCCATGGAGATCCTCCAGGCCCTCCGGGACAACAACGTCCCCATCGGCCTGCTCTACCCGGGCGTGTCACCGGACGAGGAGCTGGCGCGGCAGGTGTGCCGGGACATCGTCTTCACGCTGATTCCGCGGCAGGTCGCGGACCTGCACCTCAAGGTCTCCGACGCGTGGCGCTTCTACTTCGAGTACACGGCCACCGAGCTGCGCCCGGAGTTCCCCGACGGCGTCCCGCACGGCTCGGACGTCCCGTACTTCCTGGACACGGTGGCCCGCTGCCCGCCCACCCAGGACGTGCTCTCGGACGAGGACCGCGCGTACTCGCGCCAGGTGAGCAACTGGATGCTCCAGTTCGCCCGCACCGGAGCGCCCGCGTCCGCGACCGAGTGGCCGAAGCACCAGCCGGGTGAGGACCGCACCCTGCGCATGCAGCAGCCGCCGAAGGTGGAGCACAACTTCATGCAGCTGCGCCTCAACGCCTTCCTGCTCGCGAGCGCCATCATCAACAGCGCGGACAGCCGCTCGGGCGGGAAGCACGACACCCGCGGCAACGTCCGCCACACGGGGGCCTCACCCCAGAAGAAGAACCGGCCCGAAGGCACGACGTAGCCCCTGAAAAGAGAAGGGCCCGGGCGCGAGTGTTCGCGGCCGGGCCCTTGCTGCTTCATCGCTCGGACTTCTAAGCCATCCGGGGTAAATCTTTGCCTACCCAACGAGTGCGGGCAGAGGAGATGAGACGTCGGAAGCCTCCTGGGCGGCCCAACTGCGCCAGGAGGTGGACGGCAGCAGCGTAGAAGTCCTCCCG